>CALRWU020000025.1:0-14296 GCA_943371945.1 Azorhizobium sp. AG788 | reverse complement strand
TGCCAGCATGATGTCAGCAACGGGTCGTCGGCTGCAAAAACAAACGGGCCCCGGAGTGATCCGGGGCCCGCTGCATTTCAGAAGATCAGACCAGCCTCAGGCGGCATTGCCCGCCATGGCCGCCAGCATGAGCAGGGCGACGATGTTGGTGATCTTGATCATGGGGTTCACGGCGGGGCCCGCCGTGTCCTTGTAGGGGTCGCCGACGGTGTCGCCGGTGACGGAGGCCTTGTGGGCGTCCGAGCCCTTCTTGTGGACGACGCCGTCCTTGTCGCGGAAGCCGTCCTCGAACGACTTCTTGGCGTTGTCCCAAGCGCCGCCGCCCGAGGTCATCGAGATGGCGACGAAGAGGCCGGTGACGATGACGCCCATCAGCATGGCGCCGACAGCCGACAGGGCCTGGCCGACAGCCGTGGCCTGGTCGAGGCCCTGGCCAGCGCCGATGGCCCAGATGACGCCAAACAGGACGATCGGCGACAGAACCGGCAGCAGCGACGGGACGATCATTTCCTTGATCGCAGCCTTGGTCAGCATGTCGACGGCGCGGCCATAATCAGGCTTGGCCGAGTAGTCCATGATGCCCTTGATCTCGCGGAACTGGCGACGGACCTCTTCCACGACCGCTTGCGCGGCGCGGCCGACAGCCATCATCGACATGCCGCCGAACAGGAATGGCAGCAGGCCGCCGAACAGCAGGCCGACCACGACGTAGGGGTTCGAGAGCGAGAAGTCGGCTTCGACGCCAAACAGGAGCGAGCCCTGCACGGCGCTTTCGGCGAAGTGCTTGAGGTCTTCCGTGAAGGCGGCGAACAGCACCAGGGCGCCAAGACCGGCGGAGCCGATCGCGTAGCCCTTGGTGACGGCTTTGGTGGTGTTGCCAACAGCGTCGAGCGTGTCGGTGGTTTCACGAACCGAGTCATCGAGGCCCGCCATTTCGGCGATGCCGCCGGCGTTGTCGGTGACCGGGCCGAAGGCGTCGAGCGCCACGACCATGCCGGCGAGCGCCAGCATCGTGGTGACGGCGATGCCGATACCGATGAGGCCGCCCATGGAGTAGGTGAAGATGATGCCCGCGATGATGATCACGGCCGGGACGGCGCACGCCTCAAGCGAGACGGCGAGACCCTGGATCACGTTGGTGCCGTGGCCCGAGACCGAAGCCTGGGCGATGGACCGGACCGGGCGATAGCCGACGCCGGTGTAGTATTCGGTGATCCAGATGATGAGGCCCGTGACGACGAGACCGGCAACACCGCACCAGAACAGGTTCATGGCGGGGATTGCAGTGCCGAGCGTGTCGGACATCGTGACCGTGGTGGCCATCGGATCGCCGAGGGCAAGCCAGATCGCGCCATACAGCGCCGGGACGGAGAGAACGGCGGAGGCGATGAAGCCCTTGTAGAGGGCACCCATCACGTTGCGCGAATTCGGCGTGAGGCGGACGAAGAACGTGCCGATGATGGAGGTGACGATGCAAACGCCCGCGATGGTGAGCGGGAGCATCATCATGCCGGCCTGGGCCGCGCCAGCGAACTGGATCGAGGCGAGAACCATCGTGGCGACGATCGTCACCGCGTAGGTTTCAAACAGGTCGGCCGCCATACCGGCGCAATCGCCAACGTTGTCGCCGACGTTGTCGGCGATCGTGGCGGGGTTACGCGGATCATCTTCAGGAATGCCGGCTTCGACCTTGCCCACCATGTCGCCGCCGACGTCAGCGCCTTTGGTGAAGATGCCGCCGCCGAGACGGGCGAAGATGGAGATAAGTGACGCGCCAAGACCGAGAGCGACCATGGCGTTGACGACCGTGCGCTCGCCGGGGGCGTAGCCGAGGCCGACCGTGAGAAGCGCGTAGTAGCCGCCGAGGCCGATGATCGCGAGACCGACGACGAGCATGCCAGTGACGGCGCCCGACTGGAAGGCGACGCTGAGGCCCTGGGCCAGGCCCTTGGAAGAGGCTTCAGTGGTGCGGACGTTGGCCTGCACCGAGATCTTCATGCCGATATAGCCGGCAGCGCCCGAGAGGATCGCGCCGATCAGGAAGCCGACTGGGGCCTGCCAGTTCATGAAGAAAATCGCGACCAGCACCACGACAACGGCGCCGATCATGGCGATCGTGCGGTACTGGCGGTTGAGGTAGGCGTTGGCGCCTTCCTGGATCGCCTTGGCGATCTCTTGCATTTTTGCGCTGCCGGTCGGCAGAGCCATAAGCCTCTGGGTCGTGATCACCCCATACGCCACGGCGACAAAGCCCGCGACGATGGGAAGCCAAAGCGATAATTCGCTCATAAGCAGTCCTCTTAACATATTGAAATTGGACGACTTCCCCGAGATTCCCCCCCCTGAATCCCGCTTGGCCCGCCCGCAAAGGTGGCGGGAACATGCCTAAATTGCCCTGTGCGCGCAAGTTTGTTGAAGCCTGCCAAGGCTTTCTGATCTTGACGTAGCGACAACAGATCCGGCGTGGCGATTGAGATCGCGCGCGCTTCGTGGTGGATGGCGCAATGCCCGCTCCCGCCCCGATCAATCTGTTCGGCAGAACGCCGCCCCTCGTGCTTGCCATGGCCGGCGTGATGCTGGGGTGCGTGATGGACGCGATGGTGAAGTCGCTTGGCCTTGTCTACGGCGTCGTTCTGATCGCGGCGAGCCGCTACGTCTTCGGCTCGATCTTCTCGGGCGCCACCGTGATGGCGATGCAGCTGAAACTGCCGAACGTATCGGGATTGCGGCGGCATGCGTTGCGGGCGGTGGTGATCGCTGCGTGCTCGCTGCTGTTCTTCAACTGCCTGACCATTCTGCCGATCGCAGAAGCCACGGTTCTGATTTTCTGCGCGCCTCTGATGATCGCCCCGCTGGCGGCGTGGTTGCTGCACGAGAAGATCCGTCCGGCGGCGATGCTGGCGCTGGCAGTCGGCTTCGCGGGCGTGCTGGTGACTGTTCAGGGCGCGGAGGATGCTGGCGAGAATGTGCGGCGGCTGGAGGGGGTTGCGTCTGGGGTGGGGGCGGCGGTGCTTTATGCGCTGTCGATGGTGCTGCTGCGGCAGCTGGCGCGGAACGATCATGCGGTGACGACGGCGTTCCTCAGCAACCTGTTTCCGGGGATCTATCTTCTGCCGGTCGCGATCGCGCTGGGTGTGACCCCGGCGATGACCGACCTTCCCCTGTTCGCGCTGACCGGACTGACCGGCTTTGCGATGTGGTTCATGCTGACCTCCGCCTATTCGCGGGCGCAGGCGCAGAACGTTGCGGCAGCGGAATACACCGCGCTGATCTGGAGCGCCCTGCTGGGCTATGTGTTCTTCGCCGAGATTCCGCGCTGGCAGATCTGGGCAGGCGCAGCCGTTGTTATCGCGGCCGTAATGATGTCCGCCTGGGATGCGCGCCAGCGTCGGCTACAGGGCATTGCCGACTAGGTTGTGGCTTTCGCGCGCTTGCCGCCGACTCCGAAGCAGTCGACTCTCAAGTCTCACTTCAAAACAAGGGCCACTGCATGAAACGGACGATCACCCTCGCCGCTTGCGCCATTGCTGGCGCAGCGACTGCCGGAGCAGCGCAGGCGCAGGTCGCCATCGGTGGCGGCATCGGAACCACGGGCGCGACGGTTGAGGCGCAGGTCAAGGTGATGCCGGGCGTCGTGCTGCGCGGCGGCTACAACTACCTGAAGTACGAAGCCGACGACACGTTTGACGACATTGCATACCAGGGCGATCTCGACCTCAACACGCTCGGCGCGTTCGTCGACTTTCACCCGTTCGGGAATGCGTTCTTCATCACGGGCGGCGCCTATCTCGGGGAGAAGTCGCTGGACCTGACGGCGACGCCGACCGCGAACGTGCAGATCGGCAACCAGACATTCACGCCAGCCCAGGTGGGTGTGCTGGGCCTGACAGGCGACCTTGAAGACACGGCGCCGTTCGTTGGCCTCGGCTGGGATACGACGTTCGAAAGCACGGGTCTCGGCTTCAAGTTCGTGGCGGGCGCGATGTTCACCGGCACACCGCAGGTGAACCTGGTGTCGACCGGCGGGTCTCTGTCCAGCGATTCAAATTTCCAGGCGCAGCTCGCGGTCGAAGAACAGAACCTGCAGGACGACGTCAACGACTACGAAGTCTATCCCGTCGTGCAACTGGGCGTGACTTACAGCTTCTGATTCCGGCAGCTTCCGATCCTGGCAGTTTCTGACCACAATGAACAACGCCCCGCAGTTTCCTGCGGGGCGTTGAAGTTTGTGCGGTGCAGATTTCTTACGGAGCCGGCGTGGCGGAGGCCAGTTCCGGATGATCCTTCAGCCAGCGGTCTTTTTCTTTCTTGAACTCATCCTGCGTGCATTCGCCCATGTAGGTCGCTTGCGCCTTCATCGAGAAGCCGGCCGGGATCGGGCCAAGCATGGCCGAGCCCTTGGCGTGAATGGTCATCGACTGGTCGGTATGCACCAAGGTGGCGTCAGCATCGCCCTTTGTCTTGCCGGAGCATTTCAGCTTGAACAGGTAGCCGGTGGGGATCTGGCGGACATTGTCCACCGTGCAGCCCTTCTCCAGATCGGTCGCGAGTTTCGACAGCGTGATCTCGGCCTTTTCCGGGATGAGACATTCGATGTTCTCCTCCTTGATCGGAATGGCCATCACGTTGGTTTCCTGTTTCCACAACCAGCGACCCGGTTTGACGGAGACGGAACCGTCCTTGACCGTGTCAGCGCCCGCTGCGCAAACCGCGAACATCGCGACACCTGCGGCGACCAGAAGCCTTTTCATACCACGTCTCCTGAAACCCTGGGCCGTATCAATGGCCCCCACTTACGGATGCGATATAGGTCGTTTCCACATGAACAGGACCGGAATGAGGCAGCCTGATTTCGGTCATGATCCGGCCGCGGCGCCGCCGCGCGCAGTAATACCGCGCACCGGCAACAGGGCCATCATCAGGGCCCCGGCAATATAGCCGCCTGCGTGCGCCTCCCAGCTGACGCCCATTCCCAGCATGAAGGGCGCGACAAGCACCAGCGCCGCGTTGGCTATGGCGAAGGCGACGGTCATCCCAACAAAAGGCCGAGACCAGAGCTTCTGTTTGCCGCCGCGCGGATCGAGCAGGAAGGCCGCGGCGAACAGGCCGGAGACGCCGCCAGAGGCGCCGATCAGGTAGGGCGACTCCACGTTGGCCAAGGCGAGGTAGAGGACCGATCCCCCGAGGATCGAGACAACAAACAGCAGCATCCAGAGCGCCGCACCGGCGAGGTTCTGGCCCAACGCCCGTGCGACTGGCGTGCCGAGCGCGAGCAACATCATCGAATTGACCAGCACGTGAAGCCAGTCCGCATGCAGCAGGCCGCTGGATACCAGCGTCAGCAGGCCGGAGGCGGCGTCTGGGTAAACATCGAGCGATCCGGCCGGGGCCCAGAAACGCTGTGGCGCGAGGGCGTAATCATAGCTGATGGCGAGTTGCTGGATCGGCGGCGCGAATTCGAACGCGGCGTGGAGCAGGACAAGGACAATCGCCACGACGATAACGAGCAGGGGCGCGTTGAAAACGGGTTGGCTGCGGGCGGGCGTTTCGGCCGGAACGGGGTCGGTCATGTGTCCTACATGGCGTTCAGGGGGCGTGCTGGCAACCGCCGCTGGCCAAACCCCCGCGTTCAGACGGGTTTGCCCATGCGAACGCCGGGCACATCTACGCCGTCCATCGAGGCAGCGATGATGCGCTCGATCTGGTGATAGCCAGCGGCCTTGTAGAGCGGCTCGCCTGACATGGTGGCCATCAGCTCGACAGACCGGAAGCCAGCCTCGCGCGCGGCCCCCTCGCACAACTGCAGGATCAGTCGACCAACGCCACGCCGGGCGAAGTCGGGGTGGGTGTACATGGCGCGGACGCGCGCGGCGTCCGTAGCGATATCCAGCAGCGCCGCGTTGCGCTGGGCCGTGGAATGATCCCCGCCATAGAGCGTCGCGCGCCGGGACCAGCCGCCGCACCCAGCCAGCCTCCCCTCTTCCTCAACGAGGAAATAGGTGCGGTCGGCGATCAGCTGGGTGTCGAGACCCATGATCGATTTCGACAGCTCGACCTGAGCGGGGTCGAGGAAGGCCTTGAGATGTTCGGCGATGGCGACATCCATCAGGGCGCGGATCGCTGGCAGGTCGGCTTCGGTGGCAAGGCGGTGGGTAAAGGTCATGGCGGCAACATTAGCACGGCTTCATCCTGCGCAAGGCCCGACCGGCTTGCCGTACAGCGCGAAGTCCTGAATATGCCCGGCATCGAAGCTTGGGGCGTCCCTACATGTTCAAACTGGAAGCTGCCTGGATCGCCAAACGGCTGGCGCCACTGGAGCCGGCCGATATCGGCACGATCCTGAATGTGGGATCGTCCTCGGGACCATTCCGCACGCAGACCCAGCCCTGGATCGATGAGGAGCTTTTCGCGCCGCTGCGGGCGCGCAAGATCCCGGTCGTGCATGTCGACCTCAAGAACGAGCCCGGCGTCGACCTGATCGCCAACATCGCCGAGGACGAAGGCTTCGCCGCCGCCAAGGCGTACCGCCCTCGCACCGTGATGCTGTGCAATATCCTGGAACACGTCCACGAACCGGCCAAGATCGCGCAACGCGCCTTCGACCTGGTGGAGCCGGGCGGGCGCCTGATCGTCTCGGTGCCGCGCAGCTATCCGCACCACCGTGATCCGTTCGACACGATGTTCCGCCCGACGCCGGAGGAAGTCGCGAAGCTGGTGCCGGAAGCGACGTTGACCGAGCGCGAAATCCTGCCGACGCACACGCACTGGCTCGACGTCTGGCGGAACCCGAAAAAGCTCCAGCGCAAGCGCGCGAAGTGGCTGTTCACCAAGTACAAGGTGACGATGGCGGTGCTGGAGAAGAAGGCGGCCTGACAAAATGAAACGGGCCTGATCGATGATCAGGCCCGCATTCGTTTGCGATGGCGTGCAGACTAGTTCCGCTTGCGATCCACGAGCTGGTTGCCCTTCGACCACTGCATCATGCCGCGGAGCTTTTCACCGACTTCCTCGATCGGATGATTGCTCATCTTGCTGCGCATAGCCTGGAAGGACGGGGCGCCAGCCTGGTTTTCGAGGACCCAGTCGCGGGCGAAACGGCCCTGCTGGATGTCCTCGAGCACCTTCTTCATCGCGGCCTTGGTGTCGGATGTGATGATGCGCGGGCCAGTGACGTATTCGCCGTACTCGGCTGTGTTCGAGATCGAGTAGTTCATGTTGGCGATGCCGCCTTCATAGATCAGGTCGACGATCAGCTTCACTTCGTGGAGGCATTCGAAATAGGCCATCTCCGGCGCGTAGCCGGCTTCGACCAGCGTTTCGTAGCCGGCCTTGATCAGCTCGACGAGGCCGCCGCAGAGCACAGCCTGTTCGCCGAACAGGTCGGTCTCAGTCTCTTCGCGGAACGAGGTCTGGATGACGCCGGCGCGGGTGTTGCCGATGGCTTTCGAATAGGAGAGCGCCACAGCCTGCGCGATGCCCGAGGCGTCCTGGTGGATCGCGATGAGGCCCGGCAGGCCGCGGCCTTGCTGGTACTGGTTGCGCAGCGTGTGGCCGGGGCCCTTTGGCGCAGAGAGCGACACGTCCATGTCGGCGCGCGGCTTGATGAGGCCGTAGTGGATGTTGAAGCCGTGGCCGAACATCAGGTGCTGGCCCTTGCGGGTGTGCGGCTCGATCTCGTTGGCGTACATCACGGCCTGTTTCTCGTCAGGCGTGAGGATCATCATCACGTCGGCCCACTTTGCCGCTTCCGTGGGAGTAACGACCTTGAGGCCTTCCTGCTCCGCCTTCGGCTTCGAGCCGGAGTTTGGCTGGAGGCCGACGACGAGATCCTTTACGCCGCTCTCACGCAGGTTGAGCGCATGGGCGTGGCCCTGGCTGCCATAGCCGATGACGGCGACTTTCTTCGACTGGATGATCGAGAGATCGGCGTCGGCTTCGTAATAGACTTTCATGCTGCTCACCTTGAAGTTTTGCCGCCCCTTACGCGAACGGCCGGAAATCGGAAACTGAATTCGTCGTTTAGCTGGCCGGACTCAACCCGGGCGACCATTGGGATCGGGCGTTGGCGGTACGTCTGACTTGGGTGG
Source organism: Azorhizobium sp. AG788 (assembly GCA_943371945.1). Taxonomy (GTDB): domain Bacteria; phylum Pseudomonadota; class Alphaproteobacteria; order Caulobacterales; family Hyphomonadaceae; genus UBA7672. The sequence continues at coordinate 6,209 of CALRWU020000025.1, read as the reverse complement.
ATCTGCGATGGTGGCGTCGAGCACGACTTTCCATTCGCCCTCGGCGTTCTTCTTCCAGCTGGTCACATAGCGGCCGGCGTCAATCTGCTGGTCGCCCATTTTCACGGTGTAGCGGCCGGTGGTGGTGGCGAAATCGCCCGCGGCGGAGGCATGGCCGCCATCGGGCGTCCAGTCGATCATGAAGCCGGGCGGCGTTTGCGCGAACGGCGCGGCGATATTGGCGGCGCCGGTCAGCATGCTGCCGCGATCGATGAACTGGCTGCCTTCGGGTTCGAACCAGGCGAGGAAGGCGGCCTGCAGGCCATTCTTCTTGATGTCGGCAACGAACGCCTTGTCAGCTTCCATCGCGGATTGGAGCGTCGCCTCGGCGCCCGGTTTCGCCGCGACGCTCATGTCGACGCCGCTCGCGCCCGAACAGGCGACCGCGAGTGCGACGAGCATCGCCACGAACGCAGCGCGATATGGGTGTCTCTTGATTGCGGCGGTCATCCGGCCTTGTCCTTCCCCCGTTGGATGCTGAGCACGCCTGTACGCGAGACCTCGACGAGGCCGAGCGGCCGCATGAGCTCGACGAACTGGTCGATCTTGCCGCTGGCGCCGGTGAGTTCGAAGATGAAGCTCTCGTTCGTGGTGTCGATGACGCGGGCGCGGAAGATCTCGGAGATTCGCAGCGCCTCGACGCGCTTCTCGCCGACGCCGGCAACCTTCACCAGCGCAAGTTCGCGCTCGATGCCGCCGGTCGAGTTGGTGACGTCGATGACGCGCGCGACGGGCACGAGGCGGAGCAGTTGCTGCTCGATCTGTTCCAGCACATGGTTGGTGCCGGACGTGACGATGGTGATGCGCGACTGGTGCGCGTTGCGGTCGATCTCGGCGACCGTGAGCGACTCGATGTTGTAGCCGCGCGCCGCGAACAGGCCGACGACACGGGCGAGGACGCCGGGCTCGTTGTCGACGATGCAGGCGAGCGTGCGCTGTTCGACGCCTTCATTGGCGTGCGTCATGTCGTAGGCGGACGCCGGATCATCGCGGACGCCGTCGTTTGCGGGAGTGCGGGAGCGGGTTGAGCGGCCCATCTTGGTTCTTTCTTCCGCTAGGGTTTCATGCGGTCAGCGCCGCAGGCTTCGTGCGTGGAGGCCGGGATCGAATAGCCGCGCCAGGCTTGATCGGCGGGCGCCGGCGGCGCGTTTGCGGCGGCCTGCACGGAGGCAAGCGTCTTGCCTTCGAGCACGGTCAGCACCGCGACGTCGGCGCAGTCGGTCTGGCCTTTGGCGCGCTCGAAGTAACGCTCGGCGCCGGTGGCGCGCACGGGTTTCCAGCCGGCGGCTTCAAGCGCGTTGAGGAACTGGCTGTCGACCTCGCTGACGGCGGTGGCGCCGAGGCCAAGTATAGCGACGCACGCCATGCTGGGCGGCTTGTCGTAGTCCGTCGCGATGACCTTCTCGCAGTCCTTCACTACCAACGCGCCGGCGGGAAGCGTCACATCGAGGACGGCGGGCAGGAGCGCGGCTGTCGCGGGCGCATCCCCTCCCCCAGCGAGCGATCCATCGTCCGCAACAGGGCTGGCGGGGCCGGGGGTGTCGGCAGGCGCGCCGTCAAGTTCAGGCGCCTTCGGCGTACAGGCGGCGAGCGCCAGCAGGACAGTCGCGATGAGGGCGGAGCGTTTCATCCTACACCAGCATCTTTCCGGCTTCGCTGATCTCGTCGCCCGTGATGTTGCCGAGGATCATCTCGTTGTGGGCGGCGCCCGAGGGGATCATCGGGAAGCAGTTCTCGGCTTTCTCGACGCGGCAGTCGAACAGGACGGGCTTGGGCGTGTTGATCATCTCGAGGATCGCATCGTCGAGCTTCGCGGGATCTTCGCAACGGATGCCATGGCAACCGTAGGCCTCGGCCAGCTTCACAAAGTCCGGCAGGGCGTCGGAGTATGAATGCGAATAGCGCTCGCCGTGCAGCAACTGCTGCCACTGGCGGACCATGCCCATCCACTCATTGTTGAGAATGAAGATCTTGACCGGCAGGTTGTGCTGGATCGCGCAGGACATCTCCTGCATCGTCATCTGCACCGAGGCATCGCCCGCGATGTCGATGACGAGCGCGTCGGGATGCGCCGCCTGCACGCCGATGGCGGCCGGCAAGCCGTAACCCATCGTACCGAGACCGCCCGATGTCATCCAGCGGTTTGGCTTCTGGAAGTGATAGAACTGCGCGGCCCACATCTGATGCTGGCCGACTTCCGTAGTGATGTAGGTGTCGCGGTCCTTGGTGAGTTCGTAGAGACGCTCAATCGCGTATTGCGGTTTGATCAGCGTTTTCGAGTTCGGATAGGCGAAGCCCTTGCGGGCGCGCCACGTGTCGATCTGCTTCCACCAGCCAGAGAGATCGGGCTTGCGGCTGACCTTGCGCTTCCATTCCTTGTTGATGGCCGTCAGGGCCTTGCCGCAATCGGCGACGACCGGGACATCGGCGCGGACGTTCTTATTGATCGAGGACGGGTCGATATCGATGTGGATTTTCTTCGAGTTCGGCGCGAAGGCGTCGAGGCGGCCCGTGACACGGTCGTCGAAGCGCGCGCCGACGCACAGCATGACATCGCAATCGTGCATCGCGTTGTTGGCTTCAAACGAACCATGCATGCCGAGCATGCCGAGCCATTGCGCATCGGACGCCGGGAAGGCGCCAAGGCCCATAAGGGTCGAGGTGACCGGCCAGCCCGTTGCCTTCGCCAGCGCGCGCAGCGCCTCGGATGCGGCCGGGCCGGAATTGATGACGCCGCCGCCGGAATAGATGATCGGTCGCTGGGCGCCCGCCATCATCGTGACGGCTTCCTCGATACGCTTGTCCTGCGGTTCGGTGCGCGGGTGATAGGTGCGGTGCTCGATCGCTTCCGGGCCGACATAAATGCCCTTGGCGAACTGAACGCTCTTCGGGATGTCGACCAGCACCGGACCGGGGCGACCGGTCGTGGCGACATAGAAGGCTTCATGGATGATCCGCGCGAGATCGTTCACGTCGCGCACCAGATAGTTGTGCTTGGTGCAGGCGCGCGTGATGCCGACCGTGTCGGCTTCCTGGAAGGCGTCAGACCCGATGAGGTGCGTCGGCACCTGGCCGGTGAACACGACCATCGGGATCGAGTCCATCAGCGCGTCGGCCAGCGGCGTCACCATATTGGTCGCGCCCGGACCTGAGGTTGCGAGCGCAACGCCGCAACGGCCGGTAGAGCGGGCATAGCCCTCCGCCATGTGCCCTGCCCCCTGCTCGTGGCGAACAAGAATGTGGCGTACCTGCTGTTGCGCGTAGATCGCGTCATAGATCGGAAGGACGGCGCCACCCGGATAGCCGAAGATCGTATCCACGCCCTGATCCGCAAGCGCGCGCAGGACGATCTCGGCGCCCGTCAGTTGCAGCGTGGTGTTCGTGTCCATTTCGCCGTTTCCGTCCATCTCGCCGCTCGTCAGTGTTTCGGGTTTTGGGAAAAGAAAAAGGGCCACTCGGGCCCTTGGATGTCACGTCTCGCCGTTCGGTCCCGCTTTCTCAGCAGGCCGGCCGCGATCCAGTTACAAGTACGAGCGCCTTGAGGCTCCCGGACATGGCGATTTCTCCTAATAACGCGAGTAAAAGGTCAATACCGTTTCAAGCGCGCAGCGTCAACGGTCGTAAAGGGGCAAGATTTGACCTGCCCCGCCATCGGCACCAGCACTGCACCTTTCTTACACTACACGAAATGTTCGCGTAGTGTAATTCTATGTCCAGGCGTTGCACTACACGAACATTTCGTGTAGTGTAAGCGAATGAGGCTGATACCTGCGTCCTTGCAAACCACCTATGCAAACCTCTTGCAGGGGCATTTGGAGCAGCCGCATTTCGATTTCGACGGCGCGCCTTTCACCATTGAAAGGCGGGGCAAGCGATACTGGTACGTCAACCAGAGAAGCGTCGGGGCGTCTCCGATCCGACAACGCTATCTCGGACCAGATACAGACGAGATGCGCGCTCGCATCGATTCCATGCGCAGCGAGAAAGCGGATCGCGAAGCATTCCGTGATGCCTGCACACGCATGGTCGCGCAGCTGCGCGCTGGGGGCATTCCGGGCATCGACCGTCAGACGGGCACAGCACTCAGGGCTCTGGTGCGAAGCGGCGTGTTTCGGCTGGGCGGCACGCTCGTCGGCACACAGGCTTTCAGGCACTACGATCTCGAATTAGGTGTACAGCTTGCAGGCAGCGACCCCGCGGACCTGCAGCTGCGTGAGACGCAAGACCTCGACATCGCGAGCTTCGAAAGGCTTTCGAGCACGGTCGAGGACGAAGCTGATCCTGACCTTTCTCAATCGCTTGCCGACCTTGGCTACAAGCCGATCACACGGCTTGAACGCAACAAGCCAACCAGTTGGCGCCATGCAAGCTCCGTTTACGACATCGACTTCCTGACGCCTTCGTTCGACGACGATCTCAAGCCTACGCGACTTGCTTCTCTCAACATCTGGGCGCAGGGCCTTCACTATCTGGACTTCCTGATCAAGGACCCGATGCCGGCCGTATCGATATATATGGAAGGCTTGCTGGTACAGGTTCCAAAGCCCCATCGCTATGCAGTTCACAAGTTGATTGTCTCGCAGAAGCGCAAGGCTGGCTCAGGCGTGAAGGCTCGCAAAGACGTGCAACAGGCGCGCGCCATCATCTGGGCGATGGCGGAGGATCGCGAACACGAGATCAAGTCGGCGATTGCTGAAGCGGATTCGCGCGGCGAGAAATGGCGTGAAGCGCTGGATCGGGCGCTGACGATTACGTTTGAGGATGTTCGACCGATCTACAACTTCGACCGCGACGTAATCCGCCTTCCGGGCAAGGTACTCAGCGAAGTGCGACCTCGGCTTTTCGCCATCAGCGGCGAGGCGATAGATGACCAGTTTGGAGCCAACCAAGATGAACCGCACAATCGACATGAGGCGGCGGTCCGCAACCGCACAGCAATCGAGGCCGTCATGCAGTGGAAATTCCGTCATGAGCCGTCTCCTTCGCTGCTTGTAACAACTGGAGACTTTGAACGCTGGAGAAATCAGCAACGTATGCAGCCCTAACCCCCTTACCCCTCCGCCAAGATATCCGAGATGACGCGTGTGCGGAGCTGGAGGTCTTCGGAGGGGATGCGGGGCCAGAGGGTGAACTGGTGGGCGATCCAGGTCATCTGGCGCTTGGCGTAGCGGCGGGTGTCGCGCTTGCAGCGGTCCAGGGCTTCCTGCAGGGACACGCGGCCTTCGAAATAGTCGCAGAAGCCCGGCATGCCGTGCGCGCGCATGGCGGGGACGGATGAGTCCAGCCGGCGTTCCCACAGGCGGCGGGCTTCCTCGAGCGCGCCGTGGCGCATCATCACGTCGACGCGGGCGTTGATGCGTTCGTAGGTCTTCTCGCGCGGCGGCGTGAGGGTGACGCCGACCCAGGCGCCGGGCGGCAGGACGGGCGCGGCCTGGCCGTGAAAACTGGATAGCGGCTTGCCTGTGGCCAGAAGCACTTCGAGGGCGCGGGACATGCGTTGCTTGTCGGTGGGATCGACGCGGTCGCTGATCTGCGGATCGTGGGTGATGAGATGCGCCCACGCGGCGGCAGGGTCCGCCTCGACCGTGGCGCGCGCCTTGTCCCGCACATCGTCTGGAATGCTGGGCACGTCGGACAGGCCATCGGTCAGCGCCGACAGGTAGAGGCCCGTGCCACCGACCACGATGGGCGTCTTGTCCGCTGCATTCAGCTCCGTAATCTTTGCGGCGGCGTCTTTCGCCCAGGCGGCGGCGGAATGGCGGATGGCGGCGTCGATGGTTCCGAACAGGTGATGCGGCGCTGCGGCGAGTTCCTCGACGTCGGGACGCGCGGTCAGGACATTGAGATCGGCATAGCACTGCATGGCGTCGGCATTGACGATCTCGCCATCATGCCGGCGCGCGAGCGCGATCGCCAGCCTGGTCTTGCCGCTGGCCGTCGGTCCGTGGATGAGGATCGCGGGACGCATGGCTGATCAATAACCCCAACTTGGCGCACCGGCTGTTTACCTGAGCCGGTATGGCCTGATAGAGCGCGAGGCTCGCCCTAACGCGAGCAGCAAGCTACGTCCATAACTTAGGCAGCATGACCCAGACGATCGACTCAGTCCTGACACTCGTTTCGCGTGACGGCGATACAAGCCTGCTTGCAACGCGGGCTCCCGGAGCAAC
>CALRWU020000024.1:0-14382 GCA_943371945.1 Azorhizobium sp. AG788 | reverse complement strand
TCGGCAGCCAGCCCGCGAGGATGTGGTGCACGCCCTGGCGGTTGCCCGGCTTGAACGTCGTCGCCTTCAGCCACTTGCCCTTGGTCAGCGGGCTCTTCACCGCTGGGATCTGGTAGTCGACCACGCCAGCAGCCGGCACGTCATAGGACGGGATGTCGACGATCAGGTCAGGCTCGCCCAGCGGCCAGTCCGGCCGCCCTGCGGCAACCTTCACCAGCGGGTCTTCGCCGCCTTCCGCGATATCGCTCGGCGCGCCAGCTTCGATCCAATGGACCAGCGTCTTGGTTTCTTCGGCGGACAGGTTCTCATTCTTCGCGAAGGCGCGATAGTGATTGTCAGCGTCGAAGGGAGGCATGCGGTCACGGCGGATGGCCTCGCGGATCATCGGCGCGAAGGTCTTGACCTGCTGATAGGTCGTCATGTGCCAGGGCGCGATTCCGTTCGGCTGGTGGCAATCGACGCACTTGTCCTTCAGGATCGGCACAACGTCGTTCGTGTACGAGATCTTCGCGAACTCGGCTTCCTTGCCGCGGTCGGCAAACACGAGCTTCGTGCCCTTGATGCCCGTCACTTCGGCCGTGGCGGGCGCCTTGCCGGCGACGACATCCGTCAGCGCCGTTTCGATCGTGTCAGCCGGACCGTGATAGACGATCTCGAAATTCTTCTTCGGATCAACGATCACCGCCTCGCCCGCATAGGTGAAGCCCAGCGAGTTGCCGATCAGCTGGTACTCGTCATCGAGGATCGGAATGGTGAGGCCGTTGGCCTTCGCTTCGTCAGCGATCGACTGGCGCGTGTCGGCGTCAGACGAGTTGATCAGCTGGAACACGACGTTGGGGTTTTTCGCGGCGAGGTCCTGGATCGTCTTGGCCGCTTTCAGGGAGCCTTCGTCGCCATTGACGTGCGACACCAGAACCACCGCCGGGGTGATCGTGTCGTACTTCAGGATGTGACCCAGGCCGGTCTGGTCGACCAGCATGTAATCGTCGACTTTCGAGCCGACGAGTTTGGCTGCCGGAGCTTCGCTCGAGCAGGCGGCGAGGATGATGGCGGATGCGCTGGCGAGAAGTGCAAGCGCTCCGAGCTTCTTGTTATGTGTCATTGCAGAGGAAACTCCCTGGTACCCCGATTCCGGCGGAACGTAACCTTGATTGACACTGTCAACAATTGGATGCCCCAACGGCATTCCGGATTAATTTGCTCTCAAAACGCGAGCCGTTACGTGCGTTTGCAACAAGTCTCGCCCTACCGCCAATACCCCTTGGGCCGCCATAGTGCCCGCTCGGTTGCGCGGGCAGATTGAAGGGGGTCGCAATGAAAGCGTTCGGCAGACTTGCGCTTTACGGACTTGGCGGTCTGCTCGTCTTCCTCCTTGGCGTCGCGCTCTACAACGCCTCCTGGTTCGATGCGCCGCATGGCGACGGCCACATCAAGCTGCTGGCGCATCGTGGCGTCCACCAGACCTTTTCCCACGACGACCTGAAGAACGACACTTGCACAGCCGAGCGCATCAACCCGCCCACGCACGACTTCATCGAGAACACCCTGCCCGCGATGGAAGCCGCCTTCGCCGCCGGCGCCGACGTCGTCGAGCTCGACGCCCATCTCACGCCGGAGAAGACCTTCGCCGTGATGCATGACTGGACGGTCGACTGCCGCACCGAAGGCAAAGGCGTCACCGAAGAGCTCGGTATCGCCTACCTGAAGACGCTCGACCTCGGCTACGGCTACACCGCCGACAATGGCAAGACATTCCCCCTGCGCGGCAAGGGCGTTGGTCTGTTGCCGACACTCGACGACGTGCTGACGCGTTTTCCCGACAAGCACTTCCTCATCAACTTCAAGAGCCGCCGCGCAGAAGAAGGGGAAGCACTCGCGAAGCTGATCAAGGCGCACCCTGAATGGCGCAAGGCGATCTGGGGCAGCTATGGCGGCGGCGAACCCACCGACAAGAGCCTCGAACTGATCGACGGCCTCAGGGGCTACACCAACAAGTCGCTGATGAAATGCATCATGGACTACGAACTCACCGGCTGGACCGGCATCGTCCCCGACTCATGCCGCAACACGATCGTCGTCGTGCCATCCAACTACGCCTGGGCCGTCTGGGGCTGGCCGCACAAATTCACGCGGCGCATGGAGCAAGCTGGCTCGACCGTGATCCTGCTCGGCCCTCTCGACCTCAAGGATGTCGGCTCCACCGGCATCGACAGCCTCGATGACATCAAACAGATCCCCGAAGGCTTCGCCGGCTATGTCTGGACCAACCGCATCGAACTGATCGCGCCGGAACTGCGCAGGCAGGACCGCTAGAGTCGGATCGCTTGAGCGCTGCCGCGCGCGTCGATGTATCCAACAGACCTGATCGCGCTCAAGCGAGTTACACCCCATTTTGTTGGAAGGCGCGCCGTGCAGAATCGGCGGATAGCCAAAAAACTTCGCGAGCAGTTTCAGGCGCTTGCGAGAAAAACCTGTAGGACGGCAGAACTGCAAAAATAAAAATGCACGCCGCGCCGTCCACCCCCCCACCTGAGCGGCCGTATGTTCGTCGGCATGACACGTCCGCAAACGCGCACATACGGAGTAGTGACCCCATCAAGCCGCCAGCCTTTGCTGGCGGCCATGCTGCGCGCGTTCTGCTGGCTCGTGTCCAACGTCGTCTCGACGCTCGCGACGATCTTCAACCGCCACACCCGTGATTGGCACACGGATGACGCGCAAGACGATCAGCTCCCGACGCCGAACGACCTCACAGAGGAAACACGTCAGGCCGAACCAACCGGCCTCTCCACTGGAAGCGGCCCTTCGGCCGCGTCCCCGGCGAAGGCCGGGGTCCAGACTCCGCACGAAGTGCGGACAAGCAAACCAAGTGCGCTGCGCGCACTGACTGGACCCCCGCCTTCGCGGGGGACACGGCTTGCGACACCCGCGCGAGCTCTTTCGCCGCTCATACCGACGAACGTCGGTATCCAGGGCGGTCGGCGAACCTTGTCCTGCCTTGCGGCTTCAACCCCACACACGCACCACACCGCTCCCGGATTCCGACGCCTCATCATGAGCCTGTCGAAGGACGTCGGAATGAGCGGGTCATGTTGCGCAAAATCTGCCTGACCTAACTCAGGCCCACACCAACACACCCATCCCCGGCCCACAGCCGCAGGGATCGCACGCGCACGCCCTCACCCCGGCGGACGTTCGCCCAGCGTCGTCTGCGGCGCAGCGCATCCCTTCAGCGTCTCCGCACCCAACTGAACACGGGCCTCCAGCGGATACACCCAATCGCTCATCCCGTCGGAACATTTCGCAGGCTTCAACTGGATCGTCAGCGCCAGGCCCTGCGGGTCACGCGCCGCGATCACAGCCATCTCACCCTCGATCCGAACTCCTGGATTCGGCGCGCGGAAGTCAGGTCGGTCGACGCCGGTGAACACCAGTTCTGTCGGCGAAATCTCGACGCCCCAGAAAGGCTCCGTCCCCAACACCCGCATCGGCTTGGAGAGATCGACCCCGCCCAGCGTCGGCGCCACCGGCTGGCAACCCGAAACCATCAAACCCAAGGCAGCAATCGCGACCCTCATCTCACGCATCCTTCGCGAGATAACCCTCGAGCGTCGCATCCACTGCAGGCCGCCCGATCCGTTTGATCTCCCAGCGCAACTCGACGCCCGACTTGGCTTTTACGGCTGCGCGCACATCCTCGCCCAAGCCTTCAATATCAGCCGCCGTCGCATCGCCGACATTCAGCAGAAAATTGCAATGCAGCTCGCTCACCTGCGCCCCGCCCCGCCTTGCTCCGCGCATCCCGGCTTCATCAACCAGCTTCCACGACGAACGCTGGTTCGGCGTCCCCGGCGGATCCGGATTCGCAAATGTCGACCCGCCCGTCTTCTCGCGGATCGGCTGCGTGGTTTCGCGCCGCGCTTTCAAGGCCTCGATGCGCTCAAGGATCGCGGCTGGCTCATCGGGCGTTCCCTCGAACAACGCCTCGACAAAGATCAAGTCTTCGCTCGCTTCCGTATGGCGATAGCTGAAATGGAAATCCGCGTTCTTCAGCGTCACGCGCTCGCCTGTCCGCGTCAGCGCATACGCCTCGACCAGCACATCCTTCGTCTCGCGCCCGTAGCAACCCGCGTTCATCCGCAGCGCGCCGCCAATCGTTCCCGGCACACCCGAGAAGAACTCTAGTCCCGCAATGCCCGCATTCGCCGCCGCCACCGACACCCGCGAATCCAGCGCCGCAGCGCCGGCCGTCACGCGCATGCCCTCCGCTGCGACCTTCCCGAACGCCGGACCCAACCGCACGACGACGCCTGCGATCCCGCCATCGCGCACGATCACGTTCGAGGCGGCGCCCAGCACGGTCACGGGAATGATGGGATCGAGTTGGCTGAGAAACTCTGCGAGGTCCGCCTCGTCCTTCGGCAGGAACAGCGCATCCGCCGGTCCGCCAACACGGAACCAGGTGAAAGGCGCCAACGCCTCGTCCGCCAGCAGCTTGCCGCGCACAGGTGGAAGTCTGTCGAGAAATACGCTCATGCCCGCAGGTTTAGCGCGAGCCGCCGTCAGAGACTAGCGGCAGGCGTGATCGCCGCCCACATCGACGTGGAAGTGGTTCTTGTGCGCCTCGTTGTAGTCCGGTCCGAGCGTCACATCGAACAGGTCGCAGGCGCGCTGGCGCACTTCACGCAGGAAATCGCCTTTGGCGTCCTTGCTGTAGAAGTCGTCGAGCACGCTGATCTCGCGGCCATCCGCCAGCACGAAGCTCGCGATATCGGCAGCCTTGGCATAGGCGTGCTCCGACAGCTTGTCGGTGTCAGCCACGTTGCGGCACTGGAAGGTGCCGAAGGCCTTGATCTCGCTGACGGGCGAGCCAAGATGTTTTTCCGCAGCCGGGATCACGACGTGGCGTTCCCACATGTGCAGACGCGCCGCGAGGTCGCACGTCATCGGCAGGTTCTTCGGCGCACCGGGATTCGGCGTAAGATCCGCCAGCGACGCCTTCACTTCGATTGCGTCCTGATAGCCGCACTGGCCTTCCTGGACGTTGGCAACTTGCTTGAACACAACGCCGGCCGCATTGAGCGCGGCTTCGCACGTCGCCAGATCATTTCGCACGGCGTCAACGACACGCGAGTCGCCCATCGCGCTGAACAGGGTCAGATCGACGGCGTTGGATTTCGGCGCAACCGGCGTCTGGGCCGGGCGCACAAAATGCGCGACCTTCTGGGTCGCATCCGCGGTGCGAAAGTTGGCGATGAACAGGCCACCGCCAAGCGCAAGACCAAGCGCGGCCACGGCGGTGATATAGGAATGATGCTTCTTCATGCGTCCATATCTGCAAACGTGGCGCCCCGCGCCCTCAGCCCTTCCAGAAACCCTCGCAAGGTTACCGGACGACTAACCACGGTGCGACGCGCTGTCCCGTCTCCGGGCGACCACGAAGCCGTGTTAACCAAGACCCTTTCGTGCTGGCGGGGAGAAACGTCAACCCCGACCCGGCGTCATTAACAGTCACGACCTTACCGTCGCGACGATGACGTCACAGCTTCTTCAGGTCATCGGCGAGTGAGTTCGCGTATGAGGTGATATCCCCCGCTCCGAGACAGACGACGATTTCATCGCCCGTTTTCACACTGTTGCGGATTTCTGCGGCGAGGCTCGGCAGGCCATCGATTGCGCGCGCGGAACGATGCCCGTGATTGATCAGGCCCTTGACCAGACTTTCATGGCTAACGCCTTCGATCGGCTGCTCGCCTGCGGCATAGACCGGCGCGATCAGCACTTCGTCGGCATCGTTGAAGCAGGTCGAGAATTGCTCGAACAGGTCGCGCAGGCGCGTGTAGCGGTGCGGCTGGACAACAGCGATCACGCGCTTGTCGCGCCCTTGCACATCGCGCGCGGCGCGCAGCACGGCGGCGATTTCCACAGGGTGATGTCCGTAGTCGTCGATGATGCGCACGCCATTCCATTCGCCCACCGACGTGAAGCGCCGCTTCACACCGCCGAATTTCTGCAACGCCGCGCGTATCTGATCTTCTGATCCGCCAAGCTCGCGCGCGACGGCAATCGCCGCCAGCGAGTTCTGCACATTGTGCCGTCCAGACATCGGCAACTTCAGACCGACCCAGCGTGTCTGCTCGACTTCGCCGCGCGAACGCAGCACCAGATCGAAGGTCGCACCTTCAGCTTCCGAGCGCACATTCACCGCCCACAGGTCCGACTGCGGATTGAAGCCGTAGGTGATGCGACGACGATCCGGAATGCGCGAGGCCAGCGCCTGCACTTCAGGATGGTCAGCGCACAGCACCGCGAAGCCATAGAACGGCAGGTTCTCGACGAACGTGTCGAAGCCCTTCCGCAACTGCTCCATGGAGCCGTAGTGATCCATGTGCTCGGGATCGATGTTGGTGACGATGCAGACCGTCGGGCGCAGCTTGGTGAAGGTGCCGTCGCTTTCGTCGGCTTCCACCACCATCCACTCGCCCTGCCCCAGCTTGGCGTTGGAGGCATAGGCGTTGATGACGCCGCCATTGATGACCGTCGGGTCGAGACCCACGCCATCCAGCAGCGCCGCCACCATGGATGTCGTCGTCGTCTTGCCATGCGTGCCCGCGATCGCGACCGTCCATTTGAGGCGGATCAGTTCGGCCAGCATATCCGCGCGCCGGACAACCGGAATGGCCTTCAGCCGCGCGGCATCTACTTCCGGGTTGCCGCTCTTGATGGCCGTCGAGATCACCAGCGCGCCGACGCCCTCAATGTTCTCGGCCTTGTGCCCGATCATGATGGTGGCGCCGCGCTTGGCCAGCCGCTCCGTATTGGCGCTCGCCTTCATGTCGGAACCCGACACCTGATAGCCAAGGTTCAGCATCACCTCGGCAATGCCGGACATGCCGATACCGCCGATGCCCACGAAATGAACCGGACCGACGTCGAAAGGGATTGTGCTGCGCATGCGGTGAGTGAACGCGGGCCGGCCGTCGCGTCAAGCCCTACACGTTCTGGTGCGGCTCCCTAGGGGAAGACTTTCAGCTGCTCCGCCTTTGCTCCTAGATTGCCGACAGTCTCGGTCAACGAGCGCCGATCAGGGGAGGACGACATGCATCCACAGAGAAAGCTTGCGACCTTTGCCTTGAGCGCCGCGCTTGTCCTGGCGCTCAGTTCCTGTGCAACCGGACCTGCCCCGACCGCGCTCTCACCGGCCGAACGCCTTGCGGGCCTGAGACCCGTTTCCTCCGCGATGCTGGAGAAGCCAGCCCCGGGCGACTGGCTGCAATGGGGCCGCGCCTATGATGGCCAGAATTTCAGCCCCCTCAAACATATCGACCGCGCCAATGTGAAGGACCTGGCGCCGGCCTGGCGCGCGCCGCTGGAACTCGGCCTCAGCATGCCCAGCCCGCTCGTCCACGACGGGGTGATGTTCCTCCACACGGCGCCCGACGTGGTTCTGGCGCTCGATGCAACGACCGGACAGCAGCTGTGGCGCCACGCCTACAAGCCCGCCAACGGCTCGTCGATGAAGATGGGGCTCGGCCTTGGCGGCGGGCGTGTCTTCGCGCCGACCTCGGACCTGCACGTGATCGCGCTTGATGCGCACACGGGCGAGCAGGCCTGGGACCACAAGATCGAACTCAGCCAGCCCGCCACCAACCGTTCGGTGTTCAACCTGCGCAGCGCGCCGCTGGTCGTCGGCAACAAGGTGATCCAGGGCGTCACCGCCAGCGCGGGTCCGGGCGGCGGCTTCATCGTCGCGCTCGACATCAAGACGGGCAAGGAGCTGTGGCGTTTCCACACGCTCGCCCGGCCGGGTGAGCCGGGCGGCAACACCTGGAACGACATAGCGCTCGACAAGCGCACCGGCGGCTCAGTCTGGCATCAGGGCACGTACGACCCCGAACTCAATCTGATCTATTACGGTGCCGGGGCAACCTACGACACCGCCCAGCTTCGTAACCCCGCGTCGCTTCCCGGCGTCACCAACGATGCGCTCTTCACCAACGCCACCATCGCGCTGGATGCCGATACCGGAAAGCTGAAGTGGTATTATCAGCACCTGTCCAACGACCAGTGGGACCTCGACTGGGCATTCGAGCGGACGCTGGCGACGGTCAGAGTCGGCGGCAAGACCCGCAAGGTCGTGATGAATGTCGGCAAGATGGGGATACTCGAGGCTCTCGATCCCGCCACCGGCGCCTATCTGTTCTCGATCGACGCCGGCACGCAGAACGTCATCACGGCCATCGATCCGAAGACCGGCGCAAAGACGATCGATCCGCAGCGCCTTCCCGATCCAGCGCGTTCGACGGTCTACTGTCCAAGCCCGTCAGGCTCGCGCGCCTGGCCGACGACATCCTTCAGCCAGTCGACAGGTCAGCTCTACCTGCCGCTGACAGAGTGGTGCGCGAAGATGGGAACGGAGGGCTCGCCGCTCCTGAGCGCTGCGGGCGCCAAGATCTCTGACGCAGATCACCCGGATGCTGTTGCAGACGGAAAGATGGGACGCCTGCAGGCCATGGATGTCAGCGGCGGCAAGCTCGCCTGGCGTCACGACCTCAATGCGCCGATCTCCACGTCGGCCCTGTCCACCGCCGGCGGCGTGGTGTTCGTCGGCGATCTCGATCCCGCTCTGAAAGCGTTCGATGACCGCGATGGCAAGCTCCTGTGGAGTGCGCCACTCGACGCTGATCCGAGCTCGATCGTGATCACCTACAGTGTTGGTCAGACCCAGTATGTTGCGGTCGTCACGGGCATGAGCAATTTCCACATCGGCGCCATGCGTCCGCGCTATCAGAAGTTCCGCGCCGCCAACGGCCTCCCGGCGCTGACGCCGCCAACCGGCACGCCATCCATTCAGGTGTTCGCGCTGGGCAAGTAAGAAAGCGCTACCCCGCCTTCACACCCGCAGCCTGCTCCGCAAGATCGGCAAGCTCCTTCGCCGCATTCGGCCGGCCCAGCTGCCACGCCGCCTTGGCGCGCGCCTTCAGCACGCCCGCATTGGCGATACGCTCCAGCAGCAGCGGCGCGAATGTCTCGACATTGAACTTCGGTTCGGGAACCACATCGGCCGCAGCCCCCATCACCATGCCCTCGGCGTTCGCGGTCTGGTGGTCGTCCATCGCGATGCCGAGCGGAATGAGGATCGACGGGCGCCCCGCAATCGCGAGCTCCGTCACGGTCGATGCGCCCGCCCGCGCGATCACGAGATGCGCAGCTGCCAGCCTGTCCTGCATGTCTGAGAAGAACGCCTCCACAGTCGCTTTCACGCCGGCAGCCTTGTAGGCGGCGCGCACGGACTCCAACTGTTCCTCGCGCGCCTGCTGCACAATGTTGAGCCTCGCCTTCTGCTCATCCGGCAAGGAGATGATCGCCTGCGGGATCACCTCGCCGAACAGCCGCGCGCCCTGGCTGCCGCCGGTGATCAGGATGTTGAGCGGGCCGGCATCGTCGAGTTCGGGATAGGGCCGCTCGCGCACAGCCTTGATCGCATTGCGCACCGGATTGCCGACGACGCGCTTCACACCCTCGGCGCCGGCCGGAAGGCGATCGAGCCGCTCAAATCCGCAGGCGACAAACTTGGCGGAGGTCGCGAACAGCCGGTTCACGCGGCCAAGCACCGAGTTCTGTTCGTGGATGACGATCGGCACGCCCATCGCGCGCGCCGCCGACAGAGAGGGATAGGACGGATAGCCGCCAAACCCGGCAACGACTTTCGGCTTCGTCTTCTCGAAATTCTTTCGCGCATCCGCCGTGCCCGCCCGCAGCTTGAGGGCCGACGCGATCAGCTTGTGCGGCAGCTTCGAGCCAAACGTCGCCGCCTCGACTTCCAGTCGCCAGTCAGCCGGAAAATTGGTCGCATATTTCTTGCCGCGCTCATCCGTCACCAGCGCCACCTGCCAGCCGCGCGCATGCATCTCGTCGGCGAAGGCCTGCGCGGGAAACATATGTCCGCCCGTGCCGCCGGCGGCGACAACAACGAGCGGTTTGGTGGCGTCGGTCATAGATGCCTCAGATGCGAAAGCGACGATTCCGGCTGCTTGCGCGTCAGCGCGAGCGCCAGTCCAAGTGTCAACGCGCTGCCCAGCAACGACGATCCGCCGGAGGACACAAGCGGCAATGTCATTCCCTTTGGCGGAATGAGTGACAGGTTCACCGACATGTTCACCGCCGCCTGCAACCCGAAGATCGCATAGAGCCCGACGCCGGCCGCACGCTGATAGACGTCAACCTGCTTCGAGGCTTCCATGATGCCCTTGATGGCGATCACCGCGAACAACACCGTCAACGCAACGAGCAGCAGCAGGCCGAATTCCTCCCCCGCAACGGCATAGACGAAATCCGTGTGTGCGTCCGGCAACGTGCGCTTCACCGTGCCCTCGCCCGGCCCCACGCCAAAGAACCCGCCGCGCTCGATCGCCTGCCGCGCCTTGTCGATCTGGTAGGTGTCGTAATCGGTGGGGTTGAGGAACGAGTTCACCCGGAACCGCACATGCGGAATGATGTTGTAGAGAAGCACCGGCAGCACGGCGCCGAGCACCGAGAACACGCCGACCCAAACCCACGGCAGGCCCGCGATGAAGAAGACGATCACAAAGGCCGCCGTCACCAGCACCGACTGCCCTACATCCGGCTGCAACAGCAGAAGCCCGACCGTCACCGCGTAGAACGCGAACGCGATCGGCGCCCACGGGCCCGCCGGAAACCTTTCCCTCTGAGCCAGAAGCCAGGCGGTGAGCACGACCAGCGCGGGCTTGATGATCTCCGATGGCTGGAACGTCGTGCCCCAGATGCGGATCCACCGCGTCGCGCCCTTGGCCTCGTGCCCGAACATCAACAGGCCCGCCATCAGGAAGAAGCAGACCACGAACAGCACCAGGCACACCCGCCGCGCCCAGACCGGATCGAGCAGTGAAGAGGCCACCAGCACGAGGGCTGCGCCGATGACGAACACGCCCTGCCGGTAAACAAAGTAAAACGGATCATCGAGCTTGAGCTTGGCCGCCGCCGCCGGCCCCGCCGCGAGGGACAGCACCATGCCGGCGCCGAGCAGGATGAACGCTGCAGCGATCAGCCCCTTGTCGACCGTGCGCCACCATTCTGCCAGTGGAGATTTGTCGGACCGGCGGAAGATCTGCATCCGCCTCTCACGCGGTCTCGGTCGAAGAGCGGCGCTTGACGAGGTTCGCGGCCTCCTGACGGAAGGCGAGACCGCGCTGTTCGAAATCGCGGTACTGGTCGAAGCTCGCGCACGCCGGCGAGAACAGCACGACGGCGCCCTCGACGCCGGAAGCGCGTGCATCCTCGAACGCCTGCAACACCGCGACGTCCATCGTGCGGCACTTCGAATGCTCGAGCTTGCCGGTCAGCACCCGCGCGAACGCTTCGGTGCTTTCGCCGATGAGATAGGCCTTGCGCACCATGCCGAACAGCGGCGCGAGATCGTCGATCCCCTCTTCCTTCGGACGGCCGCCGACAATCCACCAGGCATTCGGGAAGGCGCGGATCGCCTGTTCTGCCGCCTGCGCGTTGGTGGCCTTGCTGTCATTGATGAAGCGCACGCCATCAATCGCGCCGATATTCTCCAGTCGGTGCGGCAGGCCGGGGAAGGTGTCGATAGCCGCCAGAATGTCCGACGAGTCGAGCCCCAGCGCGCGGCACGCGGCATAGGCAGCGGCGATGTTCTGGTGGTTGTGACGCCCCGGCAGGGCCTTGGCGTTGCGGATGTCGACCGAGTGCTCCGCACGGCCCGCGATCGAATCCTGCAGCATGCCTTCCAGCACGGCGACGCCGCGGCCAAGGCCATACTCCGCAGAGATCGGGATCACGCGGCGCAGGCCCTCGCTTGTCAGCTGCGTCGACATCACGCCCGAGCGGATGTCGTCGACGCCGATGATCGCATAGTCGTCCGGCCCCTGGTTGCGGAAGATGCGGCGCTTGGCGCCGACATAGCCGTCCATGCCGCCATGACGCGACAGGTGATCGGGCGAGATGTTCAGCATCACCGCCACATCGCAACGCAGGCTCTCGGCCAGATCGAGCTGATAGCTCGACAGCTCCAGCACATAGATCGCCTCGGAGTGCAGCTTCTCGAGGTCGAGCACGCCGACGCCGATATTGCCGCCAACCCGCACATCTTTGCCGCTCACCTTGAGGATATGGCCGATCAGGGCCGTCGTGGTCGATTTTCCGTTGGTGCCCGTGATGCCCACGATGCGCGGACGGTCCACCGACTTGAACTCGTTCAGCGCGCGCGCGAACAGCTCCATGTCGCCGATGACCGGCACGCCCACCATCTGCGCCATGCGTACGAAGCGATGCGGTTCCGGGAAGCGGAACGGAATCCCCGGCGACAAAACGAGGGCTGCAAACGTCTGCCAGTCGCGCCGATTGAGATCGACCAACGGCACGCCGGCGTCTTCGGCGGCCTTGCGCGCACTTTCATTGTCGTCCCACGCGCACACGCGCGCCCCGCCGGCCATGAGGGCTTTGCACGTCGCGATGCCGCTTCGGCCCAGACCGAAGACCGCGACGTCCTTTCCCTCGAATGAGCGAACCGGAATCACCTGTGTCTCACCTCAGACGCAGGGTGGCGAGGCCGAGCAGGGCCAGGAGGAAAGCAACAATCCAGAAGCGGATCACCACGGTCGGCTCGGACCAGCCGAGCTTCTCGAAGTGGTGGTGGATCGGCGCCATCTTGAAGAAGCGTTTGCCGGTCGCCTTGAAGTAGAGGACCTGGATGATCACCGACAGGGCCTCGAACAGGAACAGCCCGCCGACAATCGCGAGCACCACTTCGTGCTTCACGCACACCGCCATCGCGCCAAGGCATCCGCCCAGCGCCAGCGAGCCGGTATCGCCCATGAAGATCTTCGCGGGTGGCGTGTTGTACCAGAGGAAGCCGAGCCCCCCGCCCATCAACGACCCCATGACGACCGCCAGCTCCGCCGTTCCCGGCGTAGGCGTCAGCAGCAGGTAATCTGCAAAGCGCGGCGTTCCGGTCGCATACGCGATGAAGCCGAACGTCGCGCCAGCGATCATCACCGGCCCGATAGCCAGACCATCCAGGCCGTCCGTGAAGTTCACCGCATTGCCGGCGCCCACGATCACGAACGCCCCGAAGGCGATGAAGCCATAGATCGTCAGGTCGAACATGAAGTCCTTGAGGAAGGGCAAGGCGAGACCGGTCGCATACCCCGGCAGCGGCGCATCCTTCAGCACCCCCGCCGCCACCGCCTGCGCCGTCGTGTCCTGCGCGTAGGTCGACGCCCAGAACACGGCGATGCCCGCAATCGCGAACTCCATCAGCAGCCGGATCTTGCCCGAAAGGCCCGCCGTGCCCTTCTTGGTCACCTTCTGATAGTCGTCGATGAAGCCGACGGCGCAGAAGCCGATCGTGACGAACAGAACGATCCAGATGTACTGGTTGGTCAGGTCTCCCCACAGCAGCGTGCCCGCCAGGATGCCGAACAGGATAAGAAAGCCGCCCATCGTGGGCGTGCCCTTCTTGCTCTGGTGGCTTTCCGGGCCGTCCGCACGGATCGGCTGACCCTTGCCCTGCTTCTTGCGCAGCCAGACGATCAGCGGGTGGCCGAACAGCATCGTCAGGATCAGGCCCGTGGCGAGCGCCAGGGCCACGCGAAACGTGATGAAGCTGAAAAGATTGAGCTCGCCCGTATAGGGCGAGAGAAGGTGGTAAAGCATTCTACGCCCCTGACGCTTTCTGCGGATCGGTGACGCTCGTGCTCATCTGCCTGAGCGCCGTTCCCACCTTCGCCATGCCGGATGCATTCGAGCCTTTGATCAAGACCGCGTCGCCCGGTTGCAACCAGCTTTTCACCTGATCCGCCGCTTCCGCCGGGCTTGTGACATGTTCCACGCGCATCTGTGGCGCACGCGCCCTCAGCGCTGCGGCAAGGTGACTCATCTCGCCGCCGGACAGAACCGCCGCCGCAACATTCGCCAGGATGACCTGGTCTGCGAGTCCGGCATGGAGTTCCGCCGATGTCGGCCCGAGCTCGCGCATCTCGCCGAGCGCGACGATCTTGCGGCCCGGTCGCGCCGCGAAGCCCTCGATCGCTGCGCGCATCGATTCCGGATTGGCATTGTAGGCGTCGTCCACGAGCGTCGCCTCGCCACCCTTCGGCAGCTTCAGCGTCTCAGCCGTGCCCCTGCCCGCCGGGGGGGCATACCCTGACAGCGCTTCGGCAGCAGCCTTCGCTTCGACGCCCGCCAGCACTGCCGCCAGCAAGGCAAGCGATGCATTGCCCGCCCAGTGTTCCCCGACCGCATCGAGACTCACGCTCACACGCTCGCCCATCACATCGACGACGATCCGCGACGTCAGCCCATCCGTGTCGTACGACACCGGCGTCGCACTGGCCTTGC
>CALRWU020000023.1:0-14487 GCA_943371945.1 Azorhizobium sp. AG788 | reverse complement strand
TAGGTCTTGGGTTCATTGCGCAGCTTGCCCTCGGCATCGGCAAGATCGATCGTCGCCGTGTAGTCGAAGTCGCCATTCTTCTTGAGCACCACCTGCCCCGCCAGCCGCTCCTTCGAGAGCTGGGCGTAGGTCTGCAGGTTGAGCCCGATCAGGCCGACGATCATCGCGCCCGCAAGCGTGAGGCCGCCGAACAGCACGCGCACCACGCCGCCGCCGAAATGCGCCTTGAACAGTTTTGCTACGCCGCCCACCAGCATCAGCACGCCGACAAGGCCCACGAACGCCGGGATCAGCCACCAGATCGTCATGCCGCATCCTCTTGCCAGCGAGCAGTTGCCCCCAAAGGGTCCGCGCCTGCTATCGCAACGTGGCCCCTCCCATGGGGTTGCTTACCAAATGCGGGCGGTCATGCCCACCCATGCAACTCACGGGCGGGGAAAGGCGTGCGGTGGCGCCTATTACATGTACGTTAGGTGGCTGACGCCGCGTCAGAAAATGTGCGTTAAAATACGCGGGGACGTTCCTGACGCTTCAGGTGCAGGCCGCATTCTTCCTTCGAGAAGCCGACCCAGCGGCCCGACCGGATGTCGCTCGGGTCCACCGGCCGCACGGTGCACGGCCAGCAACCGATCGAGGGATAGCCCTCGGCCACCATGGGATGCGGCGGCAGGTGCCGCTCGGCGACCAGCGCCTGCAGTTCTTCCAGCGTCTGCTCGGCGAGCGGGTTCACCTTGAAGCGGCCTTCGAAGTATTCAATCACCGGCAGGCGCGCACGACCGCCGCCATGGAAGCGCTTGCGCCCCGTGATCCAGGCATCGAACCCTTCCAGCGCCGGCGCCAGCGGGCGCACCTTGCGCACTTCGCAGCAGGCGTTGGGGTCTGTCTTGTTCAGCACGCCCTTGGGATCGACGGCCTTCACCTCGTCCTTCACGGGATGAAAGGTGCGCACGTCCGTCAGCCCCAGATGCGCGCTGAGCGAGTCGCGATACTGCAGGGTCTGGTGAAAGTGCATGCCCGTGTCGATGAACACGATCGGCATGCCTGGATCGACCTCGGCGATGAAGCTCAGCATCGCCGCGCTTTCCGCGCCGAACGACGACACATAGGTCAGCCGCCGGCCAAACTCGCGCAGCGCCGCACGGATGATCTCCTGCGGAGATTTCCCCCGCAGCTCCGCATTCAGCCGTTCCACCTTCTGTTCGGGTGTTTCAAGAACCATTGCGAGGGCGCTCATTGGGCCGCTTTCGACTAAGCTTTGCCGTGTCTCTTCAGGAATATAGACGCGGAGGTGTCGGCGGCAGGCTGGTAGAATTCTGATAGCTCACGCGAGGAAATCTCGTAGACGGCCTCCGCGTCGGGGTCGTCGAACTGGATCGCATCGAAGCCGGACCTGATCATCAGGCGCAACTGGTCGCGCAGGATCTGACCCGTGGCGCGTATTTCTCCCTTGTAGCCGTAGCGTCGCCGCAGCAGCTGGGCCTGGCTGAACGCGCGCCCATCTGTGTATTTCGGGAAGGACAGCTCCACCAGGCTCAGCCGGTCGAGCCACGGCGCGAGCTGTTCAGGCGCGTCCGAATTGGCAAGCCGCACCCCAACCGGGTGATTGCTAGCAAGCAAAGCTTCATGCTCGGTGATGAAACGCGCGAGCGAGACAATCACTGGCCCGCCATCGGAGGGAGCGACCCCATCCTCCACGAACGTCCAGTCATCCTGCGTCGCCTTGCCGTTCTTAAGCAGAGGCATAGAGCGCGTCCTTGAACGGGGCCTGGCCGACACGCGTCATGGTGTCGATGAACTTCTCGGACTTCGCCGTCCGCAATTCGAGATACTTGCCGATCACGCGGCGGATCGCTGGCGCGACCTCCTCGTGGCGCAGACCTGGCCCCTGAATGGTCCCGATCGCGGCCTTCTCGTCCGCCCGACCGCCGAAGAGAATCTGATAGAATTCCTCGCCCTTCTTGTCGACGCCGAGAATGCCGATGTGGCCGACATGGTGGTGGCCGCACGCATTGATGCAGCCCGACACGTTCACATGCAGCGTGCCAACCTCGTCCTCGAATTCCTTGTCGGCAAACACGGCCTGCACTTCATTGGCGACCGAGATCGAGCGCGCGTTGGCGAGGTTGCAATAGTCCAACCCCGGGCACGCGATGATGTCCGATCCCATGCCCGCATTCGATGGATGCAGGTCAGCAGCCTTCAGCGCCGCATAGACCGCCGGCACATCGTCCAGCTTCACGTGCGGATAGACGATGTCCTGCTCGTGCGCGACGCGGATATCATCGAGCGCATAGCGTTCGCCAATATCAGCCATCACGCGCATCTGGTCGGATGTCGCGTCCCCCGGCGCCACGCCCTGCGGCTTCAGCGCGATGTGAACCGAGATATAGCCCGGCACGCGATGCGGACGCAGATTGTTCTTCGCCCATCGCGCCTGCTCACGCCCGCCCGCCTTGAACGCATCGAACGCAGCCGACGTCGCCGGCAATGTCTCGAACTTCGGCGGCGCGAAGTAAGCGCCGATCCGGTCAATCTCTGCCTGCGGCAGGACAACCTTTTCCCAGCTGTTCTGAGCCGCGAACTCTTCGTCGACCTGACGCCGGTACTCCTCAAGCCCCAGCTCGTTCACGAGGATCTTGATCCGCGCCTTGTACTTGTTGTCCCGCCGGCCATGGCGATTGTAGACGCGCATGTTGGCTTCGAGATAGCTCAGCAGGTCTTCCTTCGCGACCCACTCGCGCACAGTGACGCCGATATAGGGCGTCCGCCCGAGGCCGCCGCCCACGATGAACTCGAAACCGACCTTGCCCTCGGCATTTCGCTTCATGTGCAGGCCAATGTCGTGGATGCGCACCGCGGCGCGATCCGTCTCCGCCGCCGTCACCGCGATCTTGAACTTGCGCGGCAGGCTCGAGAATTCCGGATGGAACGTCGACCACTGACGAATGATCTCGCACCACGGCCGCGGGTCCTCGATCTCGTCGAGATTGGCGCCCGCCAGATGATCCGACGTCACATTGCGGATGCAGTTGCCGCTCGTCTGGATCGCATGCATCTCGACGTCGGCGAGACGGTCCAGCACCTCCGGCATGTCGGCCAGCTTGATCCAGTTGTACTGGATGTTCTGCCGCGTCGTGAAATGCCCATAGCCCTTGTCATACGTGTCCGCGATATCCGCGAGCACACGCAGCTGTTTCGCATTGAGCTGGCCATACGGAATCGCCACGCGCAGCATGTAGGCATGCAGCTGCAGATAGACGCCATTCTGCAACCGCAGCGGCTTGAAGTGCTCTTCCTTCAGCTCGCCCTTCAGCCGACGCTCCACCTGCCCCCGGAACTGCTTCGCGCGTTCCCGGACCAGCGTCTCGTCGAATTCGTCGTATCGATACATCAGGCGGCTTTCTTGGAATGTTCAATGCCGAGGTCGCTTTCGACCCGCGCCACCCAGCGCTGCACGTTCGGGAATTCGGCGAGATCAAACCCGCCCTCATCCGCGACCCGCGTGTACGCAACCAGCGCAATGTCCGCCAGCGTCAGGCTCTCGCCGACAAAATAGTTCGAGAACGTCAGCTGCATCTCCATCACACCCAGCGCTCGGCGTCCGCGCGCCAGCAGCTGCGGATCCAGCTCGTCATCCGACTGGTTCAGGAACTTCTTCCGGAACCGCCGCACCGCGATGTACGGCTCATGGCTGTACTGCTCCCAGAACAGCCAGCTCATCATCTTCGCCTTCTCGAACGGATCGACCGGGATCAGCGCCTCGCTCGCATTCACCTCGGCAAGATAGAGAATGATGGCATTCGACTGCGGCAGGATGCGCTCGTCGGCCAGACGCATCACCGGCACCTGCCCCGACGAGTTCATCTGCATGAAGGCGTCCGACCGCGTGCCGCCCTCGACGACACTCACTTCGATCCAGTCGTAATCGACGCCCAGATAGTCCGCCGTCCATTTCGTCTTCAGGCAGTTGCCCGAGATCGAGTCGCCATACAGCGTCACCTTGCTGATCGGACGATTTGGCATCAGTTGTTCCCCGCCTGCTTCCCGAACATCGGATGGTTGGTCGGGCCACGCTCCCGGATCGTCTCTCGGATCGTCTCGCGCCCTGCCACTTTCCCCTCAGGCGTCACCTGCATGAAGTAGGGGTCGGACACGCGCGTCTGGTCCGTTGCAGCCCACGCGAGAATATCGCTTGCGCCCGCGCCCGTCAGCACCTCGGCGTCCGCCAGATTCTCCGACCAGCTCCGATCTTTCGTCATGTAGACCACGCGCCCTGTGGCCGACAGCCACGCCGTGATCACCTTGGGAATATCAGGTCCCAGCTTCGGCCGTTCCGAACTCATGAGAACATCCTCCAGAGATCGGCCAACGACGGCGCCGCCGGTTTTGCGGAATGGGGTATTGCAGGCTGCACCGTCGGCGCGTCCTTCGCCAACGCCACCACCTCGCCGATGATCAGCAGAGCCGGACCCTGAATGCCCGCGCGCTGAATGATCTCGCTCAACTCACCGAGCGCACCAAACGCGCGGATCTCATCGCTCCGCGTGCCATTCTCGATCACCGCCACCGGCGTATCGGGCCCGCGCCCTGCCGCCACCAGCCGCGCCGCGATCGTGCCCGCCGTGCCGACACCCATGAACACGACAACAGTCTGGTTCGCACGCGCCAGCGCATCCCAATTGAGATCCGGTTCCTCACCCAGCTTCGCGTGACCGGTCACGAACGTCACCGCCTGCGCCATGTCGCGATGCGTCAGCGGAATCTGCGCCGATGCCGCGCAGCCCAGCGCCGATGAAATCCCCGGCACGACCTCGACCTCGATCCCCGCCACGCGCAGCGCTTCGACTTCCTCGCCGCCACGCCCGAAGAT
Organism: Azorhizobium sp. AG788; assembly: GCA_943371945.1. Lineage (GTDB taxonomy): Bacteria > Pseudomonadota > Alphaproteobacteria > Caulobacterales > Hyphomonadaceae > UBA7672. Next base: position 9,617 of record CALRWU020000023.1, on the reverse strand, counting down.
GAAAGGATCGCCGCCCTTGAGCCGCACCACGCGCTTGCCGCTCAGCGCCGCCTCGACAAGCCGCCGCTGGATCTCGTCCTGCGGAACCGAATGCTCGCCCTTGCTCTTGCCGACCGGCACGATCTGCGCACCAGCGTTCGCCAGTTCCAGAATGCCCTTGCCGACCAGCCTGTCCGCAAAAATCACGTCCGCCTCAGCGATCAGGCGCGCGGCCTTGATCGTCAGCAAATCGGGATCGCCCGGACCAGCCCCGACAAGCGCCACACGTCCTGGCGCCGGAAGCTGTGTCCTGCCATCTCCCGTCCGAGAGGCCGACACGTCAGACATCGATTTCGCCCTTTAGTTTTTCTTACGCATACGCGTATAAGGGGCCAACGCCGATCCTATCGGACGCCACCCCTAAGGGCAAATGGCTGGAAGGCGTAACGGACGCAATGAACCATAGCTAAGCCGAACCATTAGTCGCCCTCACCCACGCTCCCTTGCAGAAAACCTCAAGTAAAATGGCCCAGGAAGATCGCCTCCCCGCTCTCAACGCCCTGCGCGCGTTCGAGTCCGCCGCTCGCCTCCTCTCCTTCACCCGCGCCGCCGAGGAACTGAACGTCACTCCGGGCGCCATCTCGCAGCAGATTCGCCAGCTCGAGGAGTTCGCCGGCGCCCCACTTTTTCGCCGCACCGGCCGCTCCGTCCTCCTCACCGACGCCGGCCAGGCCGCCCTGCCGCTACTCACCTCCGCCTTCGAAATGATGTCCGAAGCGGTCCACCACATGCGCGCCCCCGCCCGCCGCGACCGGCTGATGATCTCCTCCGCCCCCTCCTTCGCCGCCAAATGGCTGGCCCCGCGGCTCGAGCGGTTCCAGAACCAGAACCCCGAGGCCGAGGTCTGGGTCTCCGCCGACGTCGCCATCACGGATTTCAACTCGTCCGATATCGACCTCGCCCTGCGCTACGGCAAAGGCATCTACGAAGGGCTGCGCTCCGAAAAGATCATGTCGGAATCCATCCTGCCGGTCTGCTCGCCTGAACTGCTGAAGGGGCCGAACCCTCTGCTCGCGCCCAGCGACCTCGCCGGCCACGTCCTCCTCCACGACGAAAGCCCCGAGAACGACGCCTCGCGCCCCGACTGGACCAGCTGGCTCAAGGCCCGCGGCGTCACCAATGTCGACGGCACGCGTGGCCCGCGCTTCACCCAGTCCTCGCTCGTCGTCGAAGCCGCCGCCGCAGGTCGCGGCATCGCGCTCGCCAAGTTCGCCATCGCTTCGGGCGACCTCGAACGTGGGCGTCTTGTTGCTCCCTTCGCAGATGGCGCGTCCGACAGCGACTTCGCCTACTGGATCGTCTACCCTAAATGGCGCACGCCCTCGAAACTCGCCCGTACCTTCATGGCCTGGCTCAAAAGCGAAGCGCAGGCCGGCGAGGTGATCGGGGTTTAGCAAGACCGCGCTCGGGGACAGTCGGCGGCAAAGTAGTGCTCATGCTGAGCAGCGCGTTTGCGCGCGTCCGTCGAAGCACGAGCGCGCAGCATAAACCCACACTTGCATCCCCCGCCAACCCGCGCTCCACTCCTCCCAAGGCCGACCACAGGCCGCGGGAGAGACTCATGCGCTTCATTCGGACACTCGCACTCGTCCTCGCCTTCGGCGCGGCGACCTCCTGCGCGACCACGCAGCAAGCCGACATCGGTCCCAATCCGCCCAACGTCCTCGACGCCTATGTCGCCAAGCCCGACCCCACATTCGCGTGGAAAGTCGAAAAGACATTCACCGGCGCGGGCTATCACGGCGCCGTCCTCGAACTGACCTCGCAGACCTGGATGACCGCCGCTGACTCAGACCGCCCGGTCTGGAAACACTGGCTCACCATCACCGTCCCCAACACAGTCACCGCGAAGAAGGCCTTCCTCTACATTGACGGCGGCACCAACACTTCGGCCGCGCCGACAGACTCCTCCGCCCGCTTCGCCGCCATGGCGATCGACACCGGCTCGGTGATCGCCGCGCTCAGCAACGTCCCGAACCAGCCGATCCGGTTCGCCGCAACGCCTGACAAGGCGCGCAGCGAAGACGACATGATCGCCTACCTGCAGGCCACCTACGATCCCAACAGGAACCCCAACGCCCTCGCCCGCCTGCCCATGGTGAAGAGCGGCACGGCCGCGATGACCGCCATCCAGCAATTCCTCGCCAGCGACGCCGGCGGCAAACTCCCCATCGATGGCTTCGTTGTCTCCGGCGGCTCCAAGCGCGCGTGGACCTCATGGCTGGTCGGCCTGCTCGACACCCGCGTCGTCGGCATGATCCCCATCGTCATCAACGTGCTCGACGTCGACGCCACCACGCGCCACCACTGGGAAGCGATGGGCTATTTCTCGCCGGCCCTAGGCGACTATGTGAAAGCCGGCCTCATCCCCGACCAGACCGGCCTGAAGATGAAGGCCGTGAACACGATCGAGGACCCGCTCAACTATCGTGGCCGTCCAGCGATGAAGATGCCGAAATTCATCGTCAATGCGGTGGGCGATGAATACTTCCCGCCTGACAACACGAAGTTCTCCTACCACCTGCTCCCGGGCTCAAAGCAGCTGCGCATGCTGCCCAACTCGCGCCACTCCACCGCCGGCACCGACGTCAACGAAAGCATGACGGCCTGGTATGGCAGCCTGATCCACAACACGCCCATTCCGGAATACACATGGACCGTGCGCGACGACGGCGCCCTCGTCGTGAACCCCGGCGCACAGAAACCGTCGAAGGTTCTTCTGTGGCAAGGCACGAACCCCAAGGCGCGCGACTTCCGCGTCCAGACGCTCGGCGACAAGGCCTTCACCTCAACGCCGCTCCAACCTGCCGCTGACGGCACCTATGTCGGCAAGGTCGACAAACCCGCGACCGGCTTCACCGCCTACTTCGTCGAACTCACCTATCCGAGCAGCACGAAATACCCGTTCAAGTTCACCACCGAAGTCTATGTGAACCCCGACACCATGCCCTACCGCTGGGAAGACGCCCGCCCCATCACGGCGCCAGACGGGAAGTAAGACCCTCCGGTCGCTTCACGATCAGCCCCTTCCGTCAGTCGCTTCACGCCTGACACCTTCCCCAGTCTTTGACTGGGGAAGGACCACAGACCCCAACCGACGGACGGGGCTGGCCACGCAGGGCCCGGATCACGCCACGCCCATAAAACCCTCACACCACCTTGCGCGCCAGCTCGGGAAAGACCTTCGACACCTTGCCGAGCAAATAGTCGCCATACGTCCCGCTGAACGCATGCAGGTTGGACTTGTCCCAGCGCCGGTCGCTGTCATCGCTCGCAACAAAGCCGGGCAGCGGAACGATGCGCGCGTCGAACCCGGGGTCGAAGAAGAACGGAAACGACAGCCGCGACCGCCTGCTCGCATTCAGCACGCGATGCGGCGTCGAGCGATAGACGCCGCCTGTCAGCCGATCCAGCATGTCGCCGATATTGCACACCACCGTGCCCGGTATCGGCGGCGCCGCGATCCATCCGCCCGCAGTGCGCACCTGCAGCCCGCCAATGTCATCCTGCGCCAGCAGAGTCAGCAGACCATAATCAGTATGCTCGCCCACGCCCCAGCCGCTCGCCGCGTCCGAGGCCGGATAGTGAAAAATGCGGAACAGCATGGTCGGCTGCGTCGTGTAGGTGCGCCGGAAATACTGCGCATCCAGCCCGAGGCTCAGCGCAACGCCCTCCATGATCGCGTGCGACGACGCCTCCGCCTGACGCATGAAATCCGTGACAGCCGGGTTCAGCTCCTCGGGTCGATCGGGAAACAGATTGGCGCCATGCAGCGGCAAACCCGCCGCCACGCGCGGATCGGACGCCGACAATTCCTCACCGAAATAGATCCCCTCCTTCACGTCCGGCCTGCCCGACGTCAGCTCGCCTCCGACCGGAAAGAACCCGCGCCACGCCGGCCCGCCCTTCGCCATGGCGATCGCGAGCTTTTCATCGTTGGGCAAAGCAAAGAACGCATGGCTTGCCGCGTTCAACGACGACAGTGTCCGCTCCGTGATCGCGTGACCGCTGGCATAGAAGAACCCGAGATCGCGACACGCCGCGCCGATCTGCTCGGCCACCGCTCGGCGCGCAACCGCATCATCGCCAAACAGCGGCGCAACATTGATGACGGGCAGATGCTCAGTGGCCATGCCCCAGCTTGGCCTCAGAGTGCGACACGCTCAAGGGCTTCACGTCCTCACAAATACATGCAGGAATTCTGATATGAGAAATGCGCCCCTCGCCAAGGACGTCGACGCCTGGCTCGCTCGCCTCGCCCCCGAGCCCCGCGCTGCGCTGGAGAAACTCCGCGCCCAGATCCACGCCGCTGCCCCCGGGGCCGAGGAAGTCATCTCCTACGGCATGCCCGCCTTCAAGCTGCACGGCCATCTCGTCGCCTTCTGCGCCTTCAAGAAGCATCTCAGCTTTTTCCCGATGAGTTCCACCCTGCTGCAAACATTCCCGGAAGCCGCGCCGTTCACGACCTCAACAGGCACGATGCACTTCCAGCCGGACAAGCCGATCCCCGCCGCGCTCGTGAAGAAGATCGTCAAGGCGCGTATCACGCAGAATCTGGAAATCGCGTCCGAACGCGCTGCGAGGAAGAAAGCGAAGCCCAAGGCCGCTCGCAAGAAGAAATGATCAGAGCGCCAGCATCGCCATCGGCGCCATGCCAATCAACGCAGCGCCCAGCATGTTGGTCAGCGTCCCCGCAACAAGACTGCGCAAGCCGAGATCGGCAAAGTCATCGCGTCGGTCCGGACACATCGCAGACAAGCCACCGATCATGATCGCAACGGAAGCAAAGTTCGCAAACCCGCACAGCGCATAGATCATCATCAACCGCGTCCGCGGCTCGATTGCTTCGGCGCTCATCTGCGACATCTGGAGATAGGCCAGCAACTCGTTCAGGGCCGTCTTGGTCCCCATCAACTCGCCGGCCGGCAAGGCGTCATTCCACGGAACCCCGAGCATCCACATCAGCGGCGCGAAGATCCATCCGAAGATCCGCCCGATCGTGATCTCGCTCCCACCGAACTCCGGCAGCAGTCCCGCCAGGATCATGTTGGCCAGCGCCACAAACGCGACCGCGCCCAGCAACATCGCGACGACCGCGATCAGCATGTTCACCCCGTCCTGGATTCCGCGCGCGAACGCGTCGACCGACGAGCGATACAGCTTCGGGCCCTTCTCGACCTCGGCGGAAACCTCCTCCCCAGCTGCAGGCATCATTACCCGCGCAATCGCGATCGACCCCGGCGCCGCCATGAAGGAGGCGACCAGGATATGCCCCGCAGCATCCGGCGACGTCCCGCTCAGGAACGATGCATACAGGGCCATCACCGTTCCCGCGATTGTCGCCATGCCGGTGGTCATGATCACGAACAGGTCGGCCCGCGACATGCGCTGCAGGTAGGGCCGCACGACCAGTGGCGCCTCGACCATGCCAAGAAAGATGTTCGCGCCCGTCGCAAGGCCCAGCGCGCCGCTGATCCCCATCGTCTTGCGCAGGACGAATCCCAGCCCCCGGCACATCCACTCCAGCACGCCCCATTTCCACAGCAGCGCCGACAGAGCCGACACCACGATGATCAGCGGCAGGATGCCAAAGGCCAGCACTGTCGAATTCTGCGGCTGCGTCACGTCGAACGGCGCAGCCCCTCCGGCCAGATATCCGAACACGAAGCGCGAGCCTTCCAGCGTCGCCGCCTGCAAGCCATCCAGCCCTGCCGACACCGCGCCAAGCCCTGCCCGCAGCGGCGGCACGACCAGCATCGACGCCGCCAGCACGATCTCCATCACCAGCGCTACCGCCGCAATGCGCCAGGGAAACTGCTTCCGGTTCGTGGAGATGGCCCACGCCAGTCCGAACACGAAGGCGACGCCGATCAGGCTACGCAGGTTGTCGAGTGTGAACGCCATGCCGATCTCATGCCGATTGCAGTCCATGGCCGGCAAGCCTGCCAGCCCCCTTCACGGCCATATCACACCTGCCCGCCCTGTCGCGGGCGCCGCGCGAACCGAATGCCTGCGACGCAATCGCCCGCCCGTCGCCACCGCTTGCTGCAACGTCACGCCTTGCCAGCGCGCGACAAACATGCTGCCCAAGGACCATGAGAGGCATGGTCAGCATTGATCCGGAATTCGGCGTCTATCGCGCGGACGCGCTCGGCGAACTCGACCTGTTTTTCCAGACCCACGGCTTCGTCATCCTGCGCGGCCTCTATGACGATGCCGCCATGACCGCGATGCTGGACGAATGCGCAACGGCGCAGACGCGCGTCGCCAATGGCGAATTGGCTGAGAAGCACGGCAATTCGATCCTCACCGACGATGCTGCCGGCGGGCGCTTCGCGAACTACGTGCAATACATCACGCAGATCGCGCCGCAGACACGCGCCGCCGTCCAGCATACGGCCATTGTCTCGCTGATGAACCTCTGGATCCCCGGCGGCCACCTGCGTGAGCATTCCCGCTTCGGCGTCGTCTATCAGGACGCCCGCGCTGATCTTGGTTCAGGCTACAAACGCATCGGCTGGCATTCGGACTGGCAGAGCGGCCCGCAGCTCGATGTCTGGCCATCCGCCGCCTTCACAATCCATATCGACGCCACCAGCCCGGCAAACGGCTTCCTGCGCGTCGTTCCCGGCAGCCACCGCTGGGCGACCCCTGCCCCCTACAAGAACGCCAACAACGCAGCCGTTCCAGAAGGCGCCAAGGCAACCGGCGGCCACACGCGCCTTCAGCCGCCCTTCGCCATGCCGCTGGGGTTCGAAAAAGTGCCGGGCGAAGTGGCGATCTACTGCGATGCCGGTGACGTGCTGTTCCACGATGCCTATCTCTGGCACTCGGCCGCTTCAGCCACCGAGACCGGAGCGATCCGCCGCCACATTCGCGGCGCATGGTTTTCCGGAGCGCCCGATCCGATCGAGAGCGACTATATCGAAGAGTTCGTGAAAAACGCGGCGCGCTAGTCCTGCTCGTCAATCAAGATCGAGGGCCGCGACATAACGCGGCCCACCGACCTCCTTGAACACAACCGCGTACGACGTGCGGCCCTCTAACTCCTCGTCCTGCTCATCTCGATAGAGCTTGCGCACGGCCTCCGCTGCTTCCGGTGTCGTCCAGACGATGTCCTCCTCGGCGTGACCAAAAAAGGCGAGCGGCTTGCCGTCGTGCACGGGCCACTCAAAGGCGTTGAACGTCGCAAAGCCCGGCGTCCGCTGCATCACCTCCTCGGCCAGATCATCGTCCACGTCATCGTGGAAATCGGCGTCATGCAGGCCAAACGCGCCTTCGAGAAACCCTGCCAGGCTACCATCCGCAATGCATCGCGCGCAGACCGTAGGCTTCCCGCCCGCAGTGTAGATCATGCCGTCATAGAGCCACACGCATGGCCTGCCGCACACGCCACATCCCGTGGTGGACTGCACAAAAGCGCCGCGCTCATACGCGCCCGGATGAAAACGGAAATGCGGCTTGTCGGTCATCATGCCCCCTCACCGAAAACGGCCCCGCAACATCTCCAGTTGCGGGGCCGCTGATCAGTTTGACTGCATAAGCGTTACGCCTTCAGCCCTGCCTCGAACGTCGCCAGCAGGCGGGCCCAAGCGCGGTCTGCTTCAGCCTGGTTGAAGACCTGGCTGTCAGGCGGGCACCAACCGTGGTCGGCGGCATAGACCTCGACCTCGGCGGGAATACCCTTGGCGTCGAACGCAGCCTTCACCTTGTCCTTCACGGTGGTGTCCTGCTTGTCGTCGTTCTGCGCGACGGCGATCAGCACGGCCTTGGCCTTCATCTGCGGCACCAGCAGGTGCGGGCTCGTCGGCGCGGCAGTGGCGAGGCCGCCGCCATGGAAGCTGCCGCCGGCCTTAGCGCGGTCCGGAACGAACGCCAGCGTGCGCATGACCAGCGGTCCGCCCATGCAGTATCCGGTCGTGCCGACGCCCTTGGAGGTGTCGACCTCCTTCTGCTTGTCGAGCCAGCCGATCGCAGCAATGGCATCCTTCTGCGTATTCTCCGGATTGCCGACGGTCGGCCCCATCAGCGCGACGAGGCGCTGGCGAACCGGCGCGTCCGAGAATTTCTCGGTCGTCGCGTCAAACACCTGGCCCTTGGCCAATCGGTAGAACGGGTTCACCGTCAGGACAGCATAGCCGGATTCCGCGAGGCGCTTGCCCATCAGGCGGAAGGCCGGACGCAGACCCATGATATCGGGCCACACGAGGACGGCCGGATGCTTGCCCGATGACGGAGCAGCATAGTGCGCGTCGATCACGCCGTCCGGCGTCGTGATCTGCACTTCGCGCTCAACCACGGTCACGGCGCCCTCGGGCGCGGTAGTGCAGGCGGCCAGAGCCGCAAGCGACATCGCGCTGAAGCCGCGACGTGACAGCTTGCCGGACAAGAAGCCCTCTTCATTGTCCTGTTCGGTATGATCGTCACACATGGATATCTCTCCCTTGAGTCGCGCCCTGTGAGTCGCGCCTGAACGCTGCCCGCCATTCGGCGGCGCTATTGATACCCCGAACCTAGACGAAATTGGCCGCAGGGCGCAAATGACGAGAATGCGCGCATCCCAGACGACCCTGACCGAAGCCGATGGTCTGCCGGTTCCGAGGCGTTACTGGGCGATTGGCGGCATATCCCTTGGCATTACGCTGGCGGTGATCGATTCGGCCATCGCCAACGTCGCCCTGCCCACCATTGCCGCAGACCTCAACGCCGAACCCGCTCACTCGATCTGGGTGGTGAACGGCTATCAGCTGGCGATCACCGTCGCCCTGCTGCCCTTGTCATCTCTTGGTGACCGCATCGGCTATCGCAACATTTACGTGCCGGGCCTTGCGATCTTTACGCTGGCGTCCCTGGCCTGCGCGCTGGCGAACTCTCTGGAAATGCTGACCCTTGCCCGCGTCGTGCAAGGTATCGGCGCCGCCGGCATCATGAGCGTCAGTCCAGCCCTGCTGCGCCACATCTATCCGCAAAGCCTGCTCGGGCGTGGTCTCGGCATAAATGCGCTGGTCGTCGCCCTCGCGGCCGCCGCAGGCCCCACCATCGCAAGCGCCATCCTTGCGGTAGCGCCATGGCCGTGGCTGTTTGCAGTGAACATCCCGATCGGCGTTGCGGCGCTGGCGCTGGCTGCGCCGTCGCTGCCGAAGACGCAAAATTCGTCGCACAAGTTCGACATCATCAGCGCCCTCCTCAGCGCAGCGACCTTCGGATTGCTGATCGGCAGCATTGATGCGCTGGGCCAGGGCCAGAGCTTTGGCCTGTTCGTCGTCGAACTGGCGCTCGGCGGGGTACTGGCGTGGATCCTGACACGCCGGGAAATCGGCAAGCCATCGCCGGTCCTGCCGGTCGACCTGTTGCGCATCCCCATTTTCGCGCTGTCGATCGCAACGTCGATTGCGTCCTTCATGGCGCAGATGCTGGCGTTGGTGTCGCTGCCCTTCCTGCTGCACGGAATGGGTTACGACGCGGTGGCGATTGGCCTGCTGATCACACCCTGGCCGATTGCAATCGCGATCGCGGCGCCAGTTTCGGGGCATCTCTCGGATCGTTATCCGGCCGGACTGCTTGGCGGCATCGGCCTC
>CALRWU020000022.1:0-14842 GCA_943371945.1 Azorhizobium sp. AG788 | reverse complement strand
TCAGCCGTTGTGTAGCGCGGCTTGGAATCGACGACGGCCTGAACTTCCGGCGCGATAGGATTGTCGTCATCAACCGCGGGCCAGTTTGAGACGGGGATGATCGTCTCGCTGGTTCGTTCGACAATGGCCTCCGGTGTTTCTTCAACGGTTGTCTTCGACAGCACGAGGGGCGTGTTCGCGGGCGGTGGCGTCTGCGCGGTGGTTACGGTGCTGCTCTGGTCGGCGCCCTCGACCAGCTTGGTCGGATCAATGGCGCCAAGCACTTTGGCGGGATCGATACTTTCAACAGCCACGCCCGCTTCGGGCGCAGGCGTCGTTTCGGGAGGTTGAGCGTAGGCGTGGACCGTAAACAGGGAGGCCATCGCGACCGATGCGAGAATGTGTTTCAAGAAGCATCTTCCTGGATGAGGCCGCACCTGAAAGGCTGGGACGGGTGAATCTGTGACTGCGGAAGACGTGAGCGATCAACTCGTTCCAGTCGCTTGCAGCTTTGTAATTTTCTCGGCTTCATCAGGTTCTGGGGACTTGGGAAGAACGGGCGCTTCCGGCGCCTGAGCATGGTCCGCGACATACGCGCCGCGCTCTCCCGGCGGAGCTGGTCTTTCAATTGTCGTGTCGACCGTCGTGAACAACTCAAGCTGCGCGTTGAGCTCTGCGCCGAGGCAGATGACGTAGGCGGATATCCAGAACCACATCAGCAATGCGGCCACAGCGCCGAGTGAGCCGAACGTTGCATTGTAGGCATCGAAATTTTCTAGGTAGGTCGAGAAAGCGATGGAGGCGACCAGCCACCTGATGCCAGCCGCGATGGCGCCAGGAATAATCCAGCGCCAGCGCGCCTTTTTGCGTGACGGGGCTATCCGATAGATTACCGCGCAAGCGGCCATGAATACCGCAATCACGATCAGCCAGCGGGCGCCGCTGACGATCGCTTCCACTAAGGCGCCGAGGTAGAGCGCCTCAAGGATAGGTGGCACTGCGGCGATGGCCGCGATGGACAGCCCGACAAAGATGATCCCAGCCAAGGTGAAGCCCAGTGTCAGCGCCGTCAGTCGGATGAAGGGGCGCTTCTCCTTCTCGTGATACGCCATGTTCATCGCCTGCATGAGCGTAGCGATGCCGCCGGATGCGCTCCACAAGGCAAGCACGCCCGAGACGATCAGACCGAAGGTCAGGCCGCCGTCATCCTGCGTGGCGATGACGACCATCTGGTCCGCGACGAGCCCGAAGGCGTCGGGCGCGATTTCGCCGACGACGCCCAGTTGCGCGCCGAGCGTGGTGATGTCTGTGAAGAGGCCCCAAACCATGAGGCCTGCAGCGACCGCAGGAAATATCGACAGGAAGGCATAGAAGGCGATTCCGGCAGACAGCAGCCCGACATTGTCGCTGAGCGCCCGAAGGAAGGAGCGCACCATAATTGTGCGCCAGTCCTTCAACCGAATTGCGACCGGCGAGGCCACTGCGTTTGGCTTTGTCATTGGCACGGAAACGTTGCAGTTCCGGTGGGGTTCCGCTCGCCGATGCTCCAGTTGGTGAACAGCTGGGGAACCGGTATTGGTAGCGGATGAGTCCAGATCTTCTCGACCTTCGGCGGCGACCCATCCCTTCGTGTCTTGAGGCACAGGTGCGCAAGCGCGGATATCGCACTGAAGTGACGATCCTGTTCGATGGCGGCCTTGCGGACGAGCCGTGCATAGAAGCGCACGCCTTGGGCCTAGCGGGCGACAATCACTATAACTCGGTGTTCAATCCCCCCTATCACGCGCGTATTCCGGGCTCGATCGGCGCGTTGTATGTGCGTCAGTCCGTTGGCGAGCGACTGCAGGCTGTGAACTCGCGGCTCGCCGGCGCGGGCCTCGAGCTCTACCTGTTCGATGCATGGCGACCGCAGGCGGTGCAGCGCTATTTTCACGACGTCTGGTTTCCTGAGTGGCTCCGCAAGCGTCAGCCGGATCTGGCGGGGCGGGCGCTTGTGGATGAGGTGGAGAAGTACTGGTCTGCGCCGACAGCGGGTACGTCGTCACCGTCCCCGCACTCCACAGCCGGAGCCGTTGACCTAACGCTCAGATTCATCGGCACCAGGCAGCCTCTCTTCATGGGCGGCCTCTTCGATGATGTGACAGAGGATGCCTGGACGGACAACCTTGAGCGTCGGCAGCGGGTTTCAATGTCGGATGACGAAGCCTGCGCCAATCGTCGTCTTCTTTACTGGGTGATGAGCGAGGTGGGCTTCGCAAATAACCCGACCGAATGGTGGCACTATTCGTGGGGCGACCAGATGTGGGCACGTCTGACAGAGCAGCCAGCCGCACATTACGGCCCGTGCAATCCCACAGACATTCCGGACGTCTGAAGCGGCCTTAAGACCCCGGCAACCTTAGCCCGGCATGCTCTTCGTCAAGTTGATTGCGGGGTTCGAATGCTGAATGCGTTCATTGGCCAGGTTTCAGAGGTCACCGGGCTGGCAGAAGGCGAGGCCAAGGCGGCGATCGGCATAGTGCTGAACGCTGCAGAGCGCCAAGGCGCTCCCCTTGCTGAAGAGATCTTTGAACGCGTCCCTGGCGCGCGCACCCTCGCAGCGGCCATGGGGAATGAAGTTGGCGCGCCCACAGGCGTTCTTGCTCGGCTTATCGAGCGTACACCGGGCGGACGCCAGGCAGTTGTCGAACGGCTGATCGAGGACCTGCACGCGCAGGGCCTCGGCACACAGGCCATAGGCTGCCTCTTCCCGGCAATTGGTGAGTTTTCGGAATCCGCGTTTGGCGTCTCAGGTGTCGGTCATCTCGGTGACATCTTCGGAGCGCTTAATGCTGAGGTTAGTGGAGTGCGTAGCGTAGCCTAATGGCAGTGTAGAGTGGCAAAACTGGCGGGCGGTCCTTTCGGACTGCCCGTTTTGTTTTCAGGTTCCATTTTGAATCGGCGGGGGATTTTTGCGATTGGAGGGCGGCTCACTGTCCTGTGATCCTGCGTCCCTTAAATCGCCGGAAAAAATCTCCACCTGTTGGGAACTGGACTAGCGCATCGGCGTTTTGTCCATGTACTTCCCGGCGGTGGCGGTCTTATCCGTCCCCCCCGACCCCCCGAGACCCTTCCGTCGGGAAGTCACTTTACCCCAAACATAAGACTTCGACTGGGTCGCCGAGCGCCTTCACTTTCGTGACTGGCGTGCGTAGTGCGTTTGCATGGACGCAGATGCTTCAATCAAGACAACTCTCAAAAGCTCCCAACTGGGAGGTCCCAACGCCGCCGACCCGACGTTGTGCTCGGCGTGCGTGATCGGGTTGCTCGCTGACGCGGCGGGGGAGGGGATGCGTATGGCGTCGCTAGCCCTCGATCTCACGAGCAATGGGCTCGGGGAGCGGCTGGTCGAGGTGACCGTCCGGATCGACAAGCGAGCGCGCTCGATCGTGTTTGCCTCCGCAGAGGCGCGTGTGGGCGATGATCTCGTGTTCACCGCCCAGGGCCTGTTCAGCCGCGCGAGTTAGAGAGGCCTGTCGCCCAGTTTCATCAGATCGGGATAGTCCGGCTCGCGCTTCTCGGCTTTGGCCATGAAGGCTTCCTTCATGTGGGCGCCGGACAGCATCGCTGCATTCCACACGCCGATATAGTCGAGGCCATCGGCGATGGTGTGGTCGCGCGCGTAGTTGATCATCGCCTTGGCGCCGGTCACCGCGAGCGGGTTCTTGGAGGCAATCTCGCGGGCCATCTTCATGGCGTGCTCGAGCATGGTCTCCTGCGTTTCGAAGGTCTCGTTGACGAGACCCAGCGAGAGGGCCTTGGAGGCGGGCAGGCGTTCGCCGGTGTAGGAAATCTGACGGACCCATCCTTCCGGCATCAAACGACAGAGGCGGGGATAGGTGCCGACGTCTGCTGTCATGCCGATGTTGATTTCGGCGATGCAGAAATAGGCGTCCTTCGTCGCGAGGCGAATGTCGCAGGCCGAAATCATGTCAACGCCAGCACCGATGCAGCCACCCTGCACGCAGATGATGACGGGCATGCGCGCCTGGTCGAGGCAGGTGAAAGCGTCCTGCAGCGGCTTCAGATTGGCGCGGAACCGCTCAGCCTTGAGGTGGGGATCACTCGATTGCCCTGTGATGCCATCAGGGCGGGTAAAGACGGCGAGGTCCATGCCGGCGGTGAAGTGCTTACCGGACGAAGCGATAACGATGCAGCGGGCGCTGGCGTTGCGGTCGATGTCGCGCACGATCGCGGGCAGTTCGACCCATGCCTCTGGTGTGAAGGTGTTGAATTCTGCGGGTCTGTTGAACCGGATCAGGGCGACGCGATCCGTGATCGAGACGTCGAAGCAGGTGTACTTGGCGGGCATGCGGTTTCGTCCCTCAAATGCTTTTGACGCAGCCTAGCGCTGGGCAAGGCGAAGCGCGACCCGTTTGACGGATCACGACTTTGCCTATCCTATCCGGCTTCCTGTCCCCTTGGGGAAACCGACAGTGGGAGGCTGAATGCGCACCGGGCCGGCACGATTGTGCGCAAGCGTTGTCGCTGCGTTCCTGCTGTGCGTCCCGGCGCAGGCTCAGGATCTCGGCAAGATCGCCTCGGATATCCTTCATCGCGCCACCCCGGGCGACAAAGGCAACCTGACCAAGGGTGACGTGTCGGCCGGTCTCAAGGAAGCTCTGGCGCAGGCAGGCAAGCTGGCCACAGCCCGGCTTTCGGCCAAGGACGGCTATATGGGCGACAAGGCGGTGCGCATTGCCCTCCCGGGCCTGCTGGGAGACGCTCAGAAGAAACTGGGACCATTCGGCATGGCCGGCCCCCTGGATGACCTGCAGCTGAAGGTGAACCGGGCGGCGGAGGCGGCGGCGCCGGCGGCGGGCAAGATGGTGATCGACGCTGCCAAGAGCATCACATTCGATGACGCCATGAAGATCCTGCGCGGGGGAGATACGGCGGCGACCGATTTCCTGCGCAAGAAAACGGAAGTTGGCCTCCGCACCACACTGAAACCCAAGTTCGGCGAGGCCCTGGCCACGTCCGGGGCCTTGAAGTCCCTGGATGCCGCGGTGGCCAAATATGGGTCCGGTTTGCTCAAAACCGATACGAAAACGTGGCTCGCCGAAGAAGCGACGACTGGTGCGCTCAACGGATTGTTCTATTACCTCGCCCGTGAAGAGCAGGCGATTCGACGCGACCCCGTGAAGCGGACCAGCGATCTTCTGCGCAAGGTATTCGGAGGCTAGTCGCGCCCTCATGCGCAGGTTTCGTGTAGAGTTGAAAGATGGTGAGGCGTCCGGGATCGCGTTTGGCGACCCGGTGCGACCCATCGACGTGCTGTTCCTGCACGCCACCGGATTCAATGCGATCACCTATCAGTCGATCCTTGAGCCTCTGGGCGCGCGGATGCATGCGGCTGCGGTCGACTTGCGCGGACATGGTCGGTCGCGTCTGCCCGCCAATCCCCGCAAGCTGAAATCATGGAACAAGTTTCGCGACGACGTGATCCAGATTCTTGAGAAGACAGCGCCAGAGGGGGCTGTCCTCGGTGGCCACTCGATGGGCGCGACCGTGGCGCTGCTGGTGGCGGGTAAGCGGCCAGATCTGGTGAAGGGGCTTGTGCTGGTTGATCCCGTGCTGATGCGGCGCACGATCTACCGGATGTACAGTATCCCGCTCTTCAACATGCTGATCCAGAAGAATGCATTGGCCAAGGGCGCCCTGCGTCGCCGACGTGATTTCGGCTCGCCTGCCGAAGCTGCGGATCAACTCCGCGGGCGCGGCGCGTTCAAAACGTGGCGGACGCCGTTCCTTGATGACTACGTTGTCGACGGCGTCCTGCGACAGGACAATGGCAACTATTCGCTGTCCTGCACGCCTGAGTGGGAGTCAGCTGTCTTCGGGGCGCATCGCTATCGTCCGTGGGCGGCCGTGCGGCGACTGCGGAAGAAGCGCATCCCGATCGTGCTGCTGCAGGCGGAAAAAGAGTCCACGTCTTCGCCCGACACCGATCAGCGCATTCACAATATCCGCCCGGACGCCGCCGTGACGCGCGTACCCGGCACCACGCACTTCATTCCGATGGAGCGCCCCTATGTTGTGCGCGACGCGCTGGAAATGCTGTACCAGGCGATGATCGAGGGGCACCAGCTGGTCGACTATGTCGGCGCGGTACGTCGCACCATCGACGACAGCGTCGGGATCATGGATTGACGCTCAGATCACGCCGGCCTTGACCCAGGCTTCCTTGGGCCAGCGGTTGTGCATCCAGAACCACTGATCTGGCGTTTCGCGAATGCGAGCTTCCAGGAACTGATTGATCCGCAGCACGGTGTTGTAGACTGCCTTCTCTTCATCCGGGTCTGTGTCCGGCATGAAAGGTTCGTGGATCGTCACGCGGTAGCGTCCCGGCGCGGTGCGGATGCACGAGAACGGCACAATCGGCACTTTGTACTTCATGGCGAGGCGCGTGGGGCCGGGCGCGGTCATGGCGTCATAGCCGAATAGCGGAACCGGGATGCCCTGGTTGAACTTCTGGTCGTTCATCAGGGCTACGGGATCGCCGCGACCAAGCGCCCGCATCAATTCGCGCGTGCCTGTACCCTTTGGCGTCAGTGCGTTGATGCCGGTGCTGATCCGCGCCTTCGCTATACGACGATCGATGTGCGGGTTGTTGGCTGCGCGGTAAGTGATTTGCGCGTCGAGCGCGCGGTTGCAGATCGAGGCGGCAAGCACCTCCCAGTTTGCAAAGTGGCCGCTGATCATTACGGCTGCCTTGCCGCTTTCGCGGATCGCATCCAGTCGTTCTGCTCCGACAACCTCGACAGGGCTGTTGGGCCGATAGGGAATCATCTCGGAGAGATGCGGCATCTCGCCAGCGGTGTGGCCGAGTGTTTCCCATGCTCCTTTTGCAACCTTCTGGACCTCCGCGTCTGTCCAGTCGGGGAAGCACATGCGCAGGTTGCGGGTCATCGTGCGGTGCTGCGACGTCAGCGGGCCGAGCGTGCGGAGGATCGCCGCGACAGTGTTCGATGCCCAGGTGAGGGGCAGAATCTTCATTGGATACCAGTAGATCCAGTCCCAGGCCAAAGCTTCGATGCGCCAGCCGAGACGGGCGGCGAAGGTCGTGCGCTGGTCGTTGTCGAGATCCTTGGGCCGGGTGAACTGGCCCGGCTTCATCTTCTCCGGTTCATCGCTCATGCGATCACCCGGTCGAGCAGGGCGGCGAATGCTGCTTCATCCTCGAAGCGGGCCTTTACCGACGCACGAAGAACATGCGGCTTAACGTCGGCCGGCAGGCGGACATGATCTTTGTCCGTCGTGACAAGCAGAGCGTCGCGCTCGTTGGCAAGCTTCATCAGGAATTTGAGATCGTGCGGCGAGTACATGTGATGGTCGGGATACGGCGCGCCCTCCGCCAGTTCAACTCCGGACTGCTTCTGCAGGGCGTCAAAAAACCTGGCGGGGCGGCCAATGCCAGCAAAGGCCACGTAGCGACCCGGCGCCAACGGTGCCAGCGGAACGAGATGGGCACGCAGGATCGGCTTGCCATATCCTTCGAGAATGGAGGGCAGGGGTCCATCGCCCATCAGGACAACCGCATCGGCGCGCGCAAGTCCCGTCAATGCAGGTTCGCGAAGGGGGCCCTTGGGAAAGACGTGACCGTTGCCGACGGGGTTGGTGGCATCCATGACGACGATCGACAGCGTCTTTTTCAAAGTAGGGTTCTGGTGGCCATCGTCCATGACGATCAACTGAACGCCAGCGGCTTTCATCGCGCGTGCGCCTTCCGGTCGATCCTTCGAGACCCACGACTCGCCCAGTGACGACAGCATCAGCGGCTCGTCCCCGACGTCCGATGCGGCATGTCGTGATGGGTCCACGCGATGCGCGCCTTGCAGCGATCCACGGTAGCCGCGCGAAAGACTGGCTGCACGAATGCCCCTGGTGAGGAAGTAGCTCCGCACCGCCTCGGTGATTGGCGTCTTGCCGGCGCCGCCGAGCGTAAGGTTGCCGACGCAAACGACGGGAATTCCAATATCTGCCGGAATCGTTCGCTGGATGCGGCGCGCACCCGCCCATCGATAGATCATCGCCAACGGAGACGTCAGCAGCTTCAACATGGGCGACGCAGCTCGGGAATGCTTGTCGGTCACCGACCAGAAGTAAGGCTCACGCATGAGGCGCGGCCCCCGTGGTGCTCGCTGGAAGCATCGCAACGATCGCGTCTACGGTGGCGTCGAAGGGCGCCTGAAAGGCAGCGAACAGATCGCCCGTCGACACAGGGTCGGCATTGCCTGCGAGTTCGCCGCGCCAGTATGCAGCGAGTTCTTCGGGTGCGCTCCCGATCACGAGTGCGGACGCTCCGGCCAGAGTTTCGAACGTATCGCGAAAGTTGAAGCCATGAGGACCTGTGAAGACGCGCCGGCCGAGTTGGGCAGGCTCGATCGCGTTGTGCCCGCCAACGCCCTCGGCTGTCGCGCCACCAAGGTAGATGGCGTCGCCAACCGCAAACCAGAAGATCAACTCGCCGATTGTATCTGCAACGAGCACATCAATGGCAGAGTTCGGTGATGCCCGATCTTTCGACCATTGCTGGCAGGCAAGACCCCGTGCGCCTATTTGCGCAACGATCTCGTCGCCGCGGTTGGGGTGACGCGGGACGATCACAAGCAAGGCCTGCGCATGCGATTTACGTACCTGCTCAAAGGCATCAAGTGCAAAGGCGTCCTCGCCGGGATGGGTTGATGCAGCGAGCAGGATGGGGCGCGCGATGGCGTTGCGGAATTTGGTCACCTGGTCCGCGGGCGGAGGCGTCACGCGCGAGGCCATCTTCAGATTGCCAACGGGAGCGATCGTTCGGCCGATCGCCGCGCCAAGTCCGTCTGCCGTTTGTCGGTCCGCGGCCCCGATGAATTTGAACGTGTCGAACAATTCCTGCGCGGAAGACTTTCGACCGTTCCAGCTGGCCAGCGTTTTCTTCGTCATCCGGGCATTCACAAGCGCGCCCGGAATGCGAGCGCGCTTCAAACCCAACAACATGTTCGGCCAGACCTCGCCCTCTGCAAAGACGGCCGCGTCGGGTCGCCAGTGGTCGAGGAAACGAGCGACGGCGCCGGGAGCATCTACAGGCGCCATCTGGTGGATAACGCCAGCCGCCGATTTCGAAGCGATCATGTCGGCTGAGGTCGTCGTCTGAGTCGTGACCAGCGCGTGCGTATCGGGACGGCGACGGCGCGCCGCCTCAAACAGATCAAGCAACAGCTTTGACTCGCCAACACTGGCGCCGTGCATCCAGAGCAGGGGGCCGCTGGGCCGCGCGACGCCGGTTCGACCGAAGCGCTCCCCAGTACGCTCAGCGCGCTCCTTGCCGGATTTCACGCGATTGCGGACGAGAGCGGGCGCGAACGGCTCAAGTAGTGTGGTGGCAATGCGGTAAAGCGCAAGCGTTGCGGTCACGTGCCGCGATGCTCCAGCGCGCCTTGTCGTTCGGCCTCGGGCGCGGGCGTAACTTCGACCGGCTTTGCCGCCGGTGCTGTATCTGGCGCAAGCCCGGCGAGTTCATCAGCCCGCGCCGTTGCGGCTCTCAGTGCAATTTCGACGCGGAGGCGAAGCTCTTCAGAGTCCATGCTCTTGGATGTTGGAATAGGTTCGGAAATCACCACCGCGCCGCGCGCGAATGGCTTTGGCCAGAGAAGGCGATCCCAGGTGTCGAGGCGCTTGGCGTTTGCCGACAGGCCGTAGATCACGATCGGCACGCCCATCTGCTGCGCAAGCTTGATCGTGCCCATGCCGACGACTTCGCGGGGACCTTTAGGTCCGTCGATCGTCATGACGACGCAGGCGCCCTTCTTCATGACCTCCATACACTCGCGTGCGGCTGAGACACCGCGCTTGCTCTTGTCGCTGCGGCCAGAGGACGAGCCGCGGATGATGAAGAGGCCAAGCCAGGTGCCGGCGCGCTTGGTGAACTCGCCATCCTTGGAGGGCGACACCATCAGGGCTGCCGGGTGGGGCGGCCTTGGCCATTTGGGTCGCTGGATGATCTGGATGTAAGGCATCAGGAGGATACGGGAGTGCCACGTCGCGGCCACCCAGCCCTGAGGGCTGTCCCACAGCTTGCGCATATGCTCCACGCCCTCGACGCGCCAGCGCATGGTGTGCGCCAGGATCGACATATAGGCCCAGATAAGGGTGCCTCCGACCCAGGGAATCACGGGCGATTGGGAACGACGCTTCGACATGGAGGCTATATACTCCCTGATGAGCGCGCCGCCAGACGCTGCTGGCGAGACCTGAACAGCGGCGCCCAGCCGCCTTGCAATCCGGTGTGGAAACGGCATCTAGCGGGCATGACCGGCTTCCCCGCCATCGACCTGACGACGCCAAGAGGCCGCCGCCGCGCCCGCAATGAACTTGTGTGGGGCGATCATGGGTTCCTTAGGGTCAAGTTCCGGAACCTGCACAGGATTTCCGATGAAATGTATCGGGCCAACCAGCCGTCGCCCGAGCACATCGCCCGGTATGCCAAGGAGCTTGGCCTCAAGACCATCATCAACCTGCGCGGGCAGAGCCCCAAGGGTTACTACCTGCTGGAGAAGGAAGCCTGTGAGCGGCACGGCATCCAACTGGTCGATTTTCAGGTGTTTTCGCGTGAAGTCCCGACGGCCGAGAGCGTTTTGCAGGCGAAACAATTATTCGATTCAATCGCTTACCCGGCACTGATGCACTGCAAGTCAGGTGCGGATAGGGCCGGCGTGATGTCGGTTCTGTACCAGCATTTCCGCAAGGGCTTGCCTATCGATCAGGCTCTTGAGCAGCTGTCGGGCAAGTATCTGCATGTCCGCCAAGGCAAAACCGGTGTTCTGGACGACTTCTTCGAGACGTACCTCGCGCAGGGTAAATCAGCTGGATTGTCGTTCGAGGACTGGGTGAGCCGGGGTTACGACCACAAGGCCATGAAGGCCCGCTTCCTCAGGGGGCGCAAGTCGAAGATTGATGTCGACCAGTTGCTGCGCCGCGAATAGTCGCGTTTGGACCTCTCGGCCAGTTGAGCCAAAAAAACTGCTCGTTTGTTGTCTTGCTGCAGGCTAGACACTTACGTGGTTCGCGTGGAGGGGTCGTCTATGAAGTTCTTTATCATCAACAGCTTCCGCTTTCTGGTCTACAACGCATACTTCGGAATTATCGCGCTATACACGTTCGGCGCGTTTCTGGAGCGGGCGCAGATCCAGGCGGTGATTTCGCAGTTTACGACCAGCGGGAAAGTGCTGGTTGAGCGCGGCATGGTCGATCCGCAGACGGGTCTGGTCGCGCTTGAGCAGAAGCTGGATCCCGGGATGCTTCTGTCCCAGCCGGCGCTCTCTGCCCTTTCCATCGTGATCGGCCTGATCGTGGGCTGGGTTGCGGCGACACTGATCTGCGGCGTTCTGGTCACGCTGCTGGACATTCGCGACGACATCAACGACCGCCTGCCGCGCGCCAAATAGGCTGGCGGGCTAGGCAGAACACATTGAGGCGCCGGGCCAACGCCTGGCGCCTTTTGCCTCATCTTTGAGGCAGGGCTTGGCGATTCAGTCGCGCAACGTCACATAGGGTCCATGACCGCTCCCTCCGCCGACCTGCTGGAATCGCTGATTGAGGCCACGCTGAAGGCGGGCGCGGATGCGGTGGACGCCCGGATTGCGGAAAGCGCGAGCCTGTCGGTCGAGGTTCGCAATGGCGACCTTGAAACCGTCGAGCGTGAAGAGTCGCGCGGGCTGGCCCTGCGGGCGCTGGTTGGGAAGCGCCAGGCGACCGTCTCGGCCACTGACCTGTCTCCCGATGCGCTCAAAGCCTTGAGCGAGCGTGTCGTGGCGATGGCGCGGCTGGCCCCTGAGGACAAGTTCTGCGGCATTGCCGGCGCGGACGAGATCACACGCGATCTTATCGACCTGCAGCTCGACTGCGACGACATGCCGGAAGCTGACGAACTGGAGCGGCGCGGGCGCGAGATGGAAGCTGTCGCCATGGCAGTGTCGGGCGTGAAGCAGATGGCGCACTGCGGCGCCTCCTGGAATACGTCGCGGTCCTGGCTGGCTGCCTCGAACGGTTTCCGGGCCAGCAAATCTTCGGGCATTTCTTCCATGGCTGCGGTCGCGATTGCCGAGCGCAATGGCGCGATGGAACGGGATCATGAGTCCTCGTCCGAGCGTCGCAAGGCGCGGTTGAAATCGCCGGAGTGGGTTGGTCGCGAAGCCGCCAATCGGGCGACTGCCCGTCTCGGCGCCCGCAAGCTGGAGAGCCAGACCGCCGCCGTCATCTATGAGAACCGGCTGTCGAGCCGGCTGATCGGCGCCTTCATTGGCGCGATCTCGGGCCCCGCCGTGGCGCGCGGCGTCTCGTTCCTGAAAGACAAGATGGGCAAGCAGGTGTTCGCCAGGGGCGTCAACCTGATCGACGATCCGTTGCGCGTTGGCGGCTTCGGATCGCGCGCGTTCGATGGCGAGGGGCGGCCGGTTGGTCGCAACGCGCTGGTCGAGGATGGCATGCTTACCCAATGGCTGCTCAACGGACCTTCGGCGCGGCAGCTTGGCCTGACGCCAAACGGATTCGCCAGCACGGCGTTTGGCGATCCGCCGGGCGTCACGACGTCCAACCTCGACCTGCAGCCCGGCGAACGGTCGCTCGCACAGCTGATGGCGGATGCGGGCAAAGGTCTGCTGGTGACCGACATGTTCGGCCCATCGCTGAATCCCAACACCGGCGATTACTCGGTCGGGGTATCCGGATTCTGGTTCGAGAATGGCGAGCGCGCCTATCCAGTTTCCGAGGTGACGATCGCGGGCGACATTCCTGCGATGTTGCTGCGCGCCGTTCCGGGGTCGGACCTGGAGATCCGCGGATCGACCAACGCCCCCAGCATCCTGATTGATGGGATGGCGCTTGCCGGACGCTAGAGATCTCGACGCCGATCTGGCGCTGATTTCCGAAGTGGCGCGCGAGGCCGGCGAGCTGTCCATGCACTGGCTGAAAAAGGGGGCGCGGAGCTGGGACAAGTCGCCCAACAATCCCGTCACCGAGGCCGACATCGCTTGCAATGACCTGATCGCTGGCAGGCTTCGCCCCGCGCGGCCCCACTATGGATGGCTATCGGAAGAAACGCGCGACAGCGCGCAGGATCGCTCCCAAAAACGTATCTTCGTGGTCGATCCGATTGATGGAACCAAGGCGTTCGTGAATGGCGAGACTGGCTTCTGCGTCTCGATCGCCATCGTCGAGGACGGAGCCCCGATCGCCGGCGTCGTCTATAATCCGAACTTCGACGAACTCGTTGGTGCGCGCATCGGTGGGGGAACCCACCTTAATGGCGCACGGGTCGAGATGAGCGACGTGGACAGCCTGGCTTGCAGTATGATCGGACAGCCAGACGTATTCGCGCGCGGCAACGCGCATTACTGGCCCGACCTTCGGCTGATCGACGCCGTGCCGAATGCGATGGCGTGGCGTATGTCGCTGGTTGCGGCGGGGCATTGGGATGCGACGGTGGCGCTCAATGAAAAGAGCGACTGGGATCTCGCTGCGGCTGTCCTGCTGGTTCAGGAAGCGGGCGGGGTCGTGACCGACCGGCATGGCCAGCCCTTCGTTTTCAACAGGGAATCAGTCATCCAGAAAGGGGCCATCGCTGCTGGCGCCCGTTTGCACCCGCTGATAATGGAACAGCTGCGGCAATGGGCCAGACAATTTCGCAAACCCGCTCAGACTTGACGGCAGGAATACTCTATGACGGCGAACAATCCGGATAAGCAGCTACTGCACATCGTGATCGGCGGTGAGCTGAGGCATCCCGGCACGGTCGAATTCAGCAGCCTCAAGGACATCGACTTCGTCGGCGCCTTCCCAAGCTATCGCGCTGCCTACGATGCCTGGAAAGCAGCGGCTCACCGGACTGTCGACAACGCTCACGTGCGCTATTTCATCCTGCACGCGCATCGCCTGCTCGATCCGGAGACGGGCAAGCAACACGATGCCTGAAGGTGTTGCGCCTGATCGCGCCGGGGCGCCCCGACGGGATCGGCTACTTTCCAGATTTGCCCGCGATTACCTGCTGCCCCAGTGGAAGTGGTTTTTGCTCGGGGCGGTGTTCGCCGCGATCACTGCGATTTGCGCTGGCGGCTATTCGCAGATCACGGCGCATGCCACCGACTGGCTGAAGGACGGTGACCCGCGCATCTTCACCATCGCGCCCATGGTCATCATGGCGCTCGTGCTGTTGCGGGCGCCGGCTATGTACTGGCAGACGCAGACAAACAATCGCGGCGTGCAGAACGCGGTTGTGAAGCTTCAGGAGACGCTGTTCGCGCGCCTGATCGACGGCGACTTCGCACGCCTGCAGTCGAAGGCTTCCGGCGAATACGTCTCGCAGTTCGCCAACGACATGATCCTTATCCGCGACGCGGCGCTGCGCGTCGCCACCAGCCTTGCAAAATCGTCGCTGACGATAGTCGCGGCTGTCGTCTACATGCTGATGACGGACTGGCTGCTCACGGTACTGTTGCTGATCGTCTACCCGATCGCCTTCATTCCGGTTGTGCGTCTTGGCGCCCGTGTTCGCAATTCCTCGCGCCTAGCGCAGGAACAGGCGGGCGCGCTGACGGCCGTTCTGAACGAAGCGTTTCAGGGCGCGCGGACGGTGAAGGCGTTTGGTCTCGAGGGCTATCAGAAGGGGCGCGCTCACAAAGGCTTCTTCGAGCGTGCTCGCCTCTACATGAAGGTGTTGCGCGCCAAGGCGCTGGTTGATCCGCTGCTTGAGATCGTGGGTGGCGTAGCCCTCGCAGGGTTGTTTGCGTTCGCGGGCTGGCGGGCGCTGACTGGCGACATCAGCGTCGGCGCAGTGCTTGGCGTC
>CALRWU020000021.1:0-14885 GCA_943371945.1 Azorhizobium sp. AG788 | reverse complement strand
GGCCTTCATCGCGACGCATGAGGCGCGCGCGGTTGAGGGCTACAAGGATATGATCGTCGCCAGCGCGTCGAAGGACATTGTCTATTCCAGCCTGTTCACCGGCGTGCACGGCAACTATCTGGCGCCGTCGATCGCCAAGGCGGGCATGGACCCGAACAACCTGCCCGATGGCGACAAGGCGACGATGAGCTTCCAGTCGGGCGAAGGCTCAAAGGCAAAAGCGTGGAAGGATGTGTGGGGCTCGGGCCAGGGCATTGGCGCGGTGAAGACGCGGATGGGCGCGGGCGAATACATCGCCCAGCTGCGGCGGGAGTATGCCGAAGCAAGGGCGAAGCTGGCGCTGTCCTCGAAGGAATTCTCGCCGATCAGTTAGATAAGCTCGTTTGATGGCAGGCGGCGGTCTGGCGCATAACCGCGCCATGATCACCGACCCGCTCAAAGACCTGCCGACCTTTGCCGATATCGAGGACGCGGCGGGGCGCCTGAAGGGTGTGACGTTTCATACGCCGCTTCTGCGATCCGATGCGCTGGATGCTGCCGTTGGCGCGCCGGTGTGGATCAAGCCGGAGACGCTGCAGCGAACCGGCTCGTTCAAGATGCGCGGGGCGTGGAACAGGATCAGCCGCATTCCCGAGTCGGATCGGGCGAAGGGCGTTGTTGCTTTCTCGTCGGGCAATCATGCGCAAGGCGTGGCTGAGACGGCGCGTGTGCTGGGCATGCACGCTACGATTGTGATGCCGTCGGACGCACCGGCGTCGAAGATCGAGAGCACGCGGCGGCGTGGGGCGGAAGTTCGGCTCTATGATCGCGTGAAGGAAAGCCGCGAGGCGATTGCGGCGGAGATCGCGGGCAGGTCCGGTGCGACGACGGTAAGGCCGTTTGACGATGCGTGGATCATGTCCGGGCAGGGCACTGCTGGGCTGGAGGCGGCGCGCGATGCTGCGTCGATGGGAGTCACGTTCGGCAGCCTGATCTGCAATGCGTCGGGCGGAGGGTTGCTGGCCGGTGTGGCGGTGGCGTTTGAAGAGCTGTCACCAACGACTGAGGTTTATGTCTCCGAGCCCGAGGGGCATGACGATTTGATCCGATCACTCGCCGAAAAGCGGATCGTGGCTAATGCTCCGGGTACGCGTTCGATCGCTGATGCCCTCATGTCGCCGGAGCCGGGCGTATTGCCCTTCGAGATTCACAAGCGGCGTGTCGCAGGTGGTTTCACGGCCACGAATGACCAGCTTCTGGATGCAATGTCGTTCGCCTTCCATCACCTCAAGCTTGTTGTCGAGCCAGGCGGAGCGAATGGGCTTGCGGCCGTGCTGAACAATCGCGCGCATTTCGCGGCCCGCGGTCCGGTGCTGATCATCCTGTCGGGCGGCAATGTCGATGCTGACATGTTCGCGAAGGCGATTGCGCGGACGCCGCCCGCCTAGTTCGGCCTTCCGCGTCGCAGGTCTTCGGAGAGCCTGATCTCGGTTGGCTGACCGCTGAGGCGGTTGCGATAGACCTCGGTGTTCTCGAGGACGCGCTGCACGTAGTTGCGGGTTTCCGAGAACGGGATGCTCTCGATCCAGTTGACCGGGTCTGTTCCCGCGCGCGGATCGCCGAAGTCGCGTATCCACTGACGCGCGCGCGATGGGCCGGCGTTGTAGGCGGCGGCGGCGAGGATGTAGGAGCCGCCGAAATCGTCGACGAGATCATCCAGGAAGCCGCGGCCGAGTCGCAGGTTGTATTGCGGGTCGTCGGTGAGCCAGCTCTGGCGGAAGGGCATGCCGACCATGCGGGCTTCGGCCTGGGCGAAGCGCGGCACCATCTGCATCAGGCCACGTGCGTCGGCGCTGGAGATGGCGCGGTGGTTGAACTCGCTTTCCTGACGTGCGAGCGCGAGCACCATGGCCGGCTCGGCCGATCCTGTGCGGGGCGAAGCTGGAAGAGGGAAGACCGGGAAGACGGCGTCCGGCGCGACCAGGCCCCTGCCGAGACCGGCCTTGGCGCTGCGCACCGCCGCGCGCATTTCGAGATAGCCGGCTGCAATGTCGAACAGCATCTGGTGCTCGTTCGGCGTCGTCAGGATGTCGTCCAGCGCAAAGGTGAAACGCTCGAAACTGCCAAGGCGGCCCGTTTCGGCGAGCAGGATTGCGGCGCGGACCGCGGGCGTACGGGCAAAGGCGGCGCGTTCTTCGTCGGTCGGTTGCGGCAGCGACGCGAAGTTCATGATGACTGCGGCCGGGTTGCGATCCTTCACCTTCTCGGCGGCGAGCTGACCATAGAACACATAAGGATAGCGGGCAGCGATGTCGTAGGCTGCATTGGCTTCCTCAGCGCGGCCCTGCGCTTTCAGCGCTTCGCCGAGCCAGTATTGTGCGCGCGAGATGCTGATCGGAGTGACGACGCCATTGCCGAAAACGCGGAAGTGGTTCTCGGCCTTCAGCGCATCGCCCAGCTTGGTGAGCGCAAGCCAACCTGCGATCCATTCAGCATCGCGGAAGGATTCACCCGCGGTGAGACCGTGTCCGGCCGCGAGCTGATAGGCCGTGGCGTAATTCTGTTCGCGGATCATGCGGCGCATGACCGACTGCTTCTCGACCCAGATGTCATCACGCCCGACCTGCGGGGCGCCCTCGCCATTGATGCGCAGCAGCAGGTTGAGCTCTTCCGGCGCCTTGCCCTTGCGCTCGTTCCAGCGCGCGCGTTCGTAGAGAAGGCCGGCGTCTTCGGTGTAGGCGGCGGGCACCGCGTTCACGAGCTTGTCGACGTTCTTGACGTTCTTGATCAGTCCGATGCGCGCATCGACAACATCTTTGCGGTCGGACGTGAGGCGAGACGACATCGCCTTTGCGCTGGTGGTATCGCCGCGCCACAGGAACATGTCGGCGCGACCGTAGTGATCTTCTGCGGTGAGGAGATATCCGTAGCGTGACTGGATCGTCAGCACGGCGCCAGTGGACATCGGCTTGCTGCGCCAGGCTTGCTGAATGACGCGCGCCATGTCCTCGCGCTTGCCCTGGCTGTCATAGGCGTCGGCAAGGGCGAGCACGCCTTCGCCCGTCTGCGGCCCGCGCGCCAGAAGCCACGCGATGCGCTCGTCGGCCGTCAGGGACGAGCGCGGGATGGAGGCTTCCAGCTGGTCGAGGATCAGGCTGGAATCGGGCCAGCCCTTAAATTCCTCGGCGGCCTGCATCAGCTCGCCAAAGCCCATTCCCGCATTGCCATTGGTGGCGATCCGCCAACGCACCAGCGCCTGTGCCGCCGGATCCGAAATCCGGCCCTGCAGCGAGCGCACCTGGCCCCATTCGCCGGCATCAGCCGAATCGAGGGCGCGGAGGAGGAGGGGGAGGTCGGGGGAGGCGAGCCAGGGCGACGACACCGGTGGGGGTGGTTTTAGAGAGGGCGCAGCTGGATTGGCCGTCGCAGGCGCCGCCAACAGCCCAATCAGTGCGACGCCAAGGAGGAGGCGCTTGCCAAACCGCTTCATGAAATGATTATCCCGCGAGTCGCTCCCAGGGAAATCCGTCGCCATGCTGTTCAAAGGGTCCATACCCGCCCTCGTTACCCCCTTTCGTAACGGGAAAGTGGACGAAAAGGCGTTCG
Source organism: Azorhizobium sp. AG788 (assembly GCA_943371945.1). Classification (GTDB taxonomy): domain Bacteria; phylum Pseudomonadota; class Alphaproteobacteria; order Caulobacterales; family Hyphomonadaceae; genus UBA7672. Next base: position 11,300 of record CALRWU020000021.1, on the reverse strand, counting down.
TTGCGCTGGTCGAGCGACAGATCGCAGCCGGAACGCACGCGCTGGTTCCCTGCGGAACCACGGGCGAAGCCTCAACCATGTCGCATGAGGAAGACCGGCGCGTGGTCGAACTGTGCGTCAAGACGGCTGCCGGGCGGGTTCCTGTCATCGCGGGTGCGGGCTCCAATTCCACGGAGGAGGCGATAAGCCTGCTCCAGCATGCCAAATCTGTCGGAGCTCACGCAGCCCTGATCGTGAACCCGTATTACAACCGTCCGACCCAAGATGGCGTTTATGCACATTACAAAACTTTGAGTGAAGCCGTTCAGCTGCCTATTTTCCTGTACAACGTACCGGGCCGGACGGGTTCCGACATGACGCCCGAACTGATCGGCCGGCTTTCAACCCTGCCGAACATTGTCGGCATCAAGGACGCGTCGGGGGATGTCTCGCGCGTTGCCCGCCATACGGCGCTGTGCGGTAAAGACTTCATTCAGATTTCGGGCGAGGATTCCAACGCGGTCGGCTTCAACGCCCTGGGCGGCGTCGGCTGCATTTCGGTGACCGCCAACGTCGCCCCGGAACAGTGCGCAAAGATGCAGGAAGCGACCCTGCGCGGCGACTTTGCCGAGGCCAGGCGCATCAACAACACCCTCGCGCGCCTGCACCGCGCCATGTTCCTCGAGGCAAGCCCCGCTCCCGCAAAGTATGCGCTGTCGTTGCTCGGCCTGTGTTCGGACGAGGTGCGCCTGCCGCTGGTGACGGTGCAGCAGCAGTCCGTAAAGGACGAGATCAAGGCAGCGATGCAGGAAGCCGGCGTGCTCTGATGGCGCAAGCACCGAAGAGTGGCGGACAAAACCCGAAGGGCAAGACGCGGCGCGAACTCGCGCGCAAGTCTGTCGCCGAGAACCGGCAGGCGCGGCGTAACTATGCCATCCTCGACGATCTCGAAGTCGGCATCATCCTCACCGGCTCGGAAGTGAAGTCGCTGCGCGAGGGGCGCGCCAACATCGCCGAAGCCTATGCGCGGGAAGAGGACGGACAACTCGTCCTGATCAACTCGACCATCCCCACCTATGCGCCCGCCGGTCAGTTCAATCACGAGCCCGGCCGCAAGCGCATCCTTCTGGTGAAGAAGCGCGAGTACAACCGCCTCGTCGGCGCCGTCGACCGCGACGGCCGCACACTCGTGCCGCTTGAACTCTATTTTGGTCCGACCGGCATGGCGAAGATCAAGCTGGGCCTCGCGACCGGCCGGAAGGCGCCCGACAAGCGCGAGGTCGAGAAGCAGCGCGACTGGGACCGCCAAAAGGGGCGCATCCTGCGGGACCGGGGGTAGGGGTTCGTCGGGCGGCGCTGCGACAGCGCTGGGCGACGTCTTTCCCTGATCTACGACTTCAGTTTGTCGTCGCCGGCGCCGGCGTTGGCGCCGCGGGAGGCGCGTTCACAGCGGCGATGACCTTGTCGACCATGGCGAGGTTGCCGGTGATGAGGCTGGCCTCTGGGCAGGAGCCGTTGCACCTTGCCTTCATGCTGACGAGCTCCGCGCGTTGCGATGTCGCCAAGGGGATGTCGTTGGCCATGATGGCCGCAACGGCAAGTCGGGCCTTCGGCTCAGGACGCTTGGGCTCTTCTACGATAGCGATCTCGAGAAACTGTTTGGCCTCGGGCCATTTCTTGAGACCCATCTTGGCGAGACCCATCAGATAGTTGGCGTCGCTCGTGGTCGGGTTCTTTGCCAGCAGACCCTCGAAGCTCTTTTCGGCGAGCACGAAGTTCTGGGTCTGCAGCGCCTCGAGGCCTGCCTTGCGTAACTTGTCGAGCGCGCGCCGCTGGTCTTCTTCAATTCTGCGGTTGCGATCGATGCCATCGGTGTTCATGCCGGTGCTCAACCCGGGCTGGGCGTTTGCAACACCAGACGCCGAACCCATCGCGGCAAGAAGCAAAATCGACAAAAGCAGACCACGCATCGCATCTCTCCCCAATCTGTCCTTCGGGAAGCATAACCCCGGTCCAGCTAATCCCGCATCTGCTTTTTGCGTCAGCTTTTTTGTGCAGGTGCGAAGGTCTAGTCCGCTACGCTCGGGTGCTCTGGGGCGGCATCGGCGCGGGCGAACGTGATGGTCGCTCGCATGCCGGCGCCTGGGCCGGACTGGATGCTGAGTGCGGCCCCGGCGTTCTGTTTCAAAGACTGTACGATGAGCGCCGTCATCTTGCCCGGCACAGGCCACTTGGCGCCTTCCGGGAGGCCTGCGCCGTCATCGGCGACAGTGACTTCGCAGCCGGTTTCGGTAACGAGACTTTGCAGCGTGATCGTTCCGCCCCCTCCTGCCATGAAGGCGTGCTTGAGCGAGTTGGTCAGCAACTCATTGACCACCAGCCCCGTTGGCATCGCCACGTTGACTGAAACGGGCCAGGCGTCGACTTTGAGGTCGAGGCGGATTCCCTCGACGGCGTGAGCCTGCATCACAGAGGACGCAATCTGGCTCAGGTATGTTCCCAGATCGATACTGTCATCGACAGGGCTCTCTGCCATCGACCGATAGAGCAGGGAGAGAGACTCGACCCTGCCGGCGAGGCGGTCAAACGGCTCCTTCATCGGGTTGCCGCGCAGGTTGCGCGCCTCAAGCCGGATGAGGGCGGTGATCATCTGGAGATTGTTCTTCACGCGGTGCTGCAGTTCGCGGAGGAGAATGTCCTTCTCCTGAATCTGCTGCTCAAGCTTCTCCTGGTCCGTGATGGCGCGATTGCCGAGATTGGCCAGCGCCACGAGGCGATAAGTCGGCGTTCCCGCTTCATTGAGGATGACATTCGACCACGCATCGACAGGAACCGCTTCGGCGGCCTCGCCGATCTGGTAGACCCCGAGATAGTCATCGTTGCCGGTGATGGTCTCGCTGAGATGCGTCTGACCGCCGACCGCCACCCACGTATCAGGCAGGACATCCCACGTCTTGCCACGGATTTCGTCGGCAGGTTTTCCGATCAGGCGTTCAAAGCCGAGATTGACGTAGGTGATGGTTTCGGTGGGCGCGAGATCGGAGACTGCAACCCCGATCGGCATGTGGTCGAGAAACTGCCTGAAGCGGTCGCTCTCCAACGCCTCGGCCAGATGTGGCGTCTCGGAAAAATGTTCTGCGCTTTCGGAAGGCGGGTTGTCCCTGGAGGTCATGCCCACGCGCTCCTTGTCAGCAGTCATGCAGACTGACTGTGAAAGCACGCCATTGAGCGGAATGCTGTCGTTAGCAAGCGGCTTGTGCAGGTAAATGGCGCGCTGCCGTACATTCATGCGAGTTCCATGGATGGAACCTTGAGATGGACCGCCGTGTGGCGAGATCCGCCTGTTCCACAGGCAAAAAGCGAAAGGGGCCGCGCGGTTGGCGCAGCCCCTTTCTTTGTTGGGTCATTCGGCCGGCTGTCAGACTAGCTGAACAGCGCGTCGATATCGTCTTGCGAGGTGGACGGCCCGTTCATCGCGGGGCCACTGAGGAGAAGTTCGCGGGCGCGAGCTTCCTCGGCCGTTTCCTTTTTAACCGAGTCCGTGACGCCAAGGGCGCCGGCAAACTTGGTGACGCGTTCCTCGATGTGGCGGAGCGTGGCGATCACTTTCGTGACGCGCTGGCCGGTCAGGTCCTGGAAGGAGCAGGCTTCGAAGATGCGCATCATGGCGGCATCGACCTCGGCCTTGTACGTGGCAAGATCAGTCGGTTCGACGCCCATCAGCTTTTCAGCTTCGGTCATGATTGACTCGGTTGCGCGCTCGGTGTCGCGGACGACGGCGTCGAGTTCAACCGAAGCGCCCGGGAGCCGGGTGTCCTTGATGTCGTTGGCCTGGAGGCCCGAGATTTCGTCGCGTGCCTTCTGGATGAAGTCGGCGAGGTATTTGAACTCGCCGATGATCGACTTGTCGAGCGATCCGAAGAAGGCCGTCATGGCGTCGGCCATCTGGTGGGAGAGGTCGAGCACTTCGACCAGGGGGCGCTCGCGGACGCCGGTGGCCTTGAGCTGGTCCATCGCGACGCGAATCTTCTGTGCAGCTTCGGCGGCAGCCATCAGAATTCCCCCAGCACGGATTTCAGTTTGCCCTTCAGCGTCTCGGCGTTGAACGGCTTCACGATGTAATTGTTCACACCAGCCTTCTTGGCCGCGATGACGTTCTCCGTCTTCGATTCGGCCGTGACCATGATGAACGGGGTTGCCTTGAGCTTGTCGCTGGCGCGGACCTGCTGGAGCAGTTCGTAGCCAGTCATAGGCTCCATGTTCCAGTCGGAAATGACGAGGCCGTACTTGCCAGAATTGAGCTTTTCGAGCGCCTGGCGTCCGTCCTTGGCTTCTTCAATATTCTTGAAACCCAGCTGGTTCAGCAAGTTGCGGATGATGCGTATCATCGTTTGGTAATCGTCCACGACGAGGACGGGCATGGATAGGTCGACGGCCATATTCCTGAAACTCCTGGCAGTTGCTGAGAGCACTTTTAACAACAGAGCCCGAAAAATTCGTGAATCCGGACCGGATTAGAGGGTTAACGGGTATCTTTCGTGGGAGACTCGGCCTGAAAGCCTTGTATTCAGGCCGTAGGCATTGAGGTTACCGGCGTTCGGCCTGTGGCGCGAAAGCGGGTTCACACATGGCAGGGCCATGTTCTATGGACCCGCCGACGGTCCGGCGATGCGCCGGTTCGGGACTTAAGGGATGTTGGAATGAAGCCGGGCAAGACTTTCGCCGACCTCGCCTTGGGGATGACGGTCTCGATTCAAAACACCGTAACCGACCAGGATGTGGTCGATTTCGCCCGTGTGTCCGGCGACTACAACCCGCTGCACATGGACGAGGACTACGCCAAGACGACCCAGTTCAAGGGCCGAATTGCGCATGGCGCCCTGACGGCCAGCTATATCTCCGCGATCCTCGGGAACGACCTGCCGGGGCCGGGGGCGGTGTTCATGGAGCTCAACCTGAAATTCGTGCGACCGGTTCGCATCGGCGACACCGTGATCGCAACGGCTGAAGTCATCGAGATGATCGAGCGCGGTTATCGCGTCAGGCTCGCCGTGAAGGGCGAAGTCGAGGGCAAGGTCTGCATGAAGGGCGAGGCCCTTGTGATGGTGCCCTCCGGCAAGGCCGAGTGAAACTGTGGCGGCCCAGCTGACATGAGCCCGGCTGACAAGAACAGGGGCGCCGCTATTGCCCTGGGTAATTTCGACGGGCTGCATGCCGGTCATCGTGCCGTCATTGAAGACGCGCGCCGGATGGCAAAGCGGATGAACGCGCCGCTCGGCGTGGCGACGTTCGAGCCTGCGCCGCGGCGTTTTTTTCAATCCGACGCCCCGCCATTTCGTCTGATGACCCCGCTGCGCAGGCAGATGGCTCTGGATGCGATCGGCGTCGATGAGCTGCACCTGCTGCGCTTTGATGCCGTGATGGCGGCGATGACCGACCGTGAATTCTGCGAGCGTGTGATCGTTGGCGAGGTCGGCGCGCGCGCGGTCAGCGTGGGGTTCGACTTCCGGTTCGGTAAGGGGCGGATGGGCGATGCCGAGAGCCTGACGCGGATCGGGCGGGAGATGGGGTTCGAGGTCAGTATCGTCTCGGAAGTGAAGGACGCGGGCGCCAAGGTATCCTCCTCCCGCATCCGCGAGGCGATCGAGCGTGGCGACATCGAGACTGCCTATGCGGCCCTGGGAGATTACTGGACGGTCGACGCGGTCGTGGAGCATGGCGAGAAGCGCGGGCGGACGCTTGGCTTCCCGACCGCCAACATGACCCTTGGCGAGATCGTCCAGCCGGCGCACGGCGTCTATGCGGTCTGGGCGCGGTCCGAGGGGGTGCCTGAGTGGCGGCCGGGGGTCGCCAGTTTTGGTCGCACGCCCACCACTGGATTGAGGGACGCCCTGCTGGAGGTCGTTGTTTTTGACTGGTCCGGCGATCTTTACGGGCAGCGGGTGCATACGGCTTTTGTAAAGTTCCTGCGGCCAGAACAGCGGTTTGACGGGCTGGATGCGCTGGTTACGGCCATGAAAGCTGATGAAGCTGCCGCCCGTGCCGTCCTTGCCGGGTCGCGGGCGCCGCTGCTATGAGCCTCAGCATGCAACGGGTCGCCATCATTCGAATTATGGGCCCGGCGGACGCGATCTAGCGTTTACCGCCGGGAAAGTCGTATCCGCCCCAGGCTTCAACACAAGCGACACCCAGAACAACCGATGACACGCCCTGAAAAAGACGACACTTCCAAATCCAAGGAAGAGGCCGGCAATCCCTACAAGGACACGCTGTTCCTTCCCAAGACCGAGTTTCCCATGCGCGGCGGCCTACCGCAGCAGGAGCCCGTGCGGCTAGCCAAATGGGAGGCGGACGGCCTCTATGCCCAGCTGCGCGCAGACGCGAAGGCCCGCAGCGCGAAGGCCTTCATGCTGCACGACGGCCCGCCCTATGCAAACGGGCACATCCACATCGGCACGAGCATGAACAAGATCCTCAAGGATCTTGTGGTGCGCTCGCGCCAGATGACCGGGTTCGACGCGGACTACATTCCGGGCTGGGACTGCCATGGCCTCCCGATCGAGTGGAAGGTCGAGGAAGAATTCCGCGCGGCGGGCAAGCAGAAGCGCGACGTGCCGATGGCGGAATTCCGCAAGGCCTGCCGCGACTACGCGCAGAAATGGATCGACACGCAGCGCTCGGAGTTCAAGCGGCTCGGCGGCGCGGGCAACTGGAAAGACCCGTACCTGACGATGGCCTACACGTCGGAAGCGGCGACGGTGAAAGAGTTCCTGAAGGTCGCGATGAGCGGGCAGTTGCGCCGAGGCGCCAAGCCCGTGATGTGGAGCCCAGTTGAGCAGACTGCGCTGGCGGAGGCGGAGGTCGAGTACGCCGACCGCAAGGCGCAGATGATCTGGGTGAAGTTTCCGGTGGACTCGCTGGTGATCACCGACCCGGTCACCAAATCCGATGAGGACCGCCTCAAGCTGGCATCTGTGGTGATCTGGACGACGACGCCATGGACCATCCCGGCGAACCGCGCTGTGTCGTTCAATCCTGATGTCGCGTACGGGCTCTATCGGTGTGACAGCCTGGAACAGGGTTTGGCGTTTGAGCCCTGGATCAAGCCCGGCGACCAGTTGATCGTCGCTGACAAGTTGGCCGAGAGCGTCATGAAGGCCGCCAAGGCGGGGGCGTGGACGCGCGTTTCGGATGTCACCACCGCGGAACTGGCGAGAATGACCGTTGCCCACCCGCTTCGCCATGCGGGGCTCGGCGGCTATGATTTTGATGTACCCCTGCTGGCCGGGTCTCACGTCACGGATGATACCGGGACAGGCTTCGTCCATACGGCGCCCAGCCACGGTGAGGACGACTACGAGGTCTGGATTGCTAACCGCCGTATGCTGGATTTTCGCGGCGTGCAGGACGCTATCCCCAACACCGTTGATGAGTTCGGTCGCTACACGAAGGAGTGCCCGGGCTTCGAGGGGCTCGCCATCATCGAGCCGGAGGGCAAGAAGCGCGGGCAGGATGGGCCGGCGAACAAGGCCGTGATGGACAGGCTAATCGAGGCCGGCGCGTTGCTGGCGCGGGGCGTGACGACCTTGCGTGACGCCCACTCGTGGCGATCGAAAGCGCCCGTCATCCGCCGGGCTACTTCGCAATGGTTCATCGCGATGGACCTGCCCCTGAATCATCTGGCGGGCAAGGAAGGCAAGACGCTTCGTGATCTGTGCCTTGAAGCGATCGACGCGACGGTGTTCACCCCCGAGCGCGGGCGCGAGCGCCTGCGGTCAATGGTTGCCGAGCGGCCGGACTGGCTGATCTCGCGTCAGCGCGCGTGGGGCGTGCCGCTGACACTGTTCGTCAATCGGGAGACAGCCGAAATCCTGAAGGACGACGCCGTGAACGCGCGCATCGTTGAGGCAGTCATCAAGGGTGGCGCTGATGCGTGGTTCGGCGGTGACGCACAGCAATTCCTCGGGTCAGCGTACAAGTCGGCCGACTATGAGAAGGTCAACGATATTCTCGACGTGTGGTTTGACTCGGGCACCACGCACGCCTTCACGCTGGAAGATCGCGGGCTGAAATGGCCGGCCGATATCTATCTCGAAGGGTCAGACCAGCATCGTGGCTGGTTCCAGTCGTCGCTGCTGGAAAGCTGTGCGACGCGCGGCCGCGCGCCCTACGACGGGATCGTCACGCACGGCTTCGTGCAGGCGGAGGACGGCGAGAAGATGTCGAAGTCACTCGGCAACGTGATCTCGCCGATGGAAGTCTGCGACAAGTTCGGCGCGGATATCCTGCGCATCTGGGTGGCGTCTTCGGACTATGCAGACGATCCGAGCTTTGGCTGGAACCTGTTCAACGCAAACAGCGATGTCTATCGCAAGCTGCGCAACACGATGCGCTACCTGCTTGGCGCGCTCGATGGCTTTGATGAGAGCGAGCGCGTTACGCTGGCCGACCTGCCGAGCCTCGAGCGCTGGGTGCTACACCGCTTGGCTGAGCTCGATAAGCTGGTGACGGATGCGTACCATGCGTACGACTTCAAGGTGGCGTTCCATGCGCTGCTGAACTTCTGCGTCGTGGACCTGTCGTCAGTGTATTTCGACATCCGCAAAGACAGTCTCTATTGCGACGCGCCATCATCCCTGCGCCGCCGCGCTTGCCGGACCGTGATGGACGAGGTGTTCAACCGCCTCAGCATCTGGCTCGCGCCCGTACTGGTCTACACCTGCGAGGAAGCGTGGGAGATGCGCAATCCTGGCAAGGGCTCGGTTCACCTACAACAATTCCCAAAGACGCCGGAGGGGTGGCTCGATGCTGGCGTGGCGTCGAAATGGGAGGCGATCTTCAAGGTACGGAAGGCAGTGACGGAAGCGCTCGAAGTTGAGCGTCGTGAGAAGCGTATCGGGTCTTCGCTTGAGGCCGCTGTCGCGGTTTCGGTTTCGGACGCGGAGACGATTAAGGCGTTCGCAGGGGAAGATCCGGCAGAGATTTTCATCACGTCGCAGGCTCAGTTGTCGGCCGGAGGCGAGGGCGTCGCCGTTACACCGATACGCGCGGTTGGCGTTAAATGCGCGCGGTCCTGGAAATACTTCGATCCGGCGACGGCTGATCCGGCATTTCCGGACATCACGCCGCGCGATGCTGCAGCCGTGCGCGAATACCGAAATCTCTGAGGTGTGGTTATGGCCGTGACGATGGACTGGCTTTCGCGCGAGAAAATGACCCGCGCCTGGCGCTGGGGCATTCCACTGATCATCGGCATTGTCGTGCTGGATCAGCTGAGCAAGGCGTGGGTGCTGGGCAACCCGCAGTTCAACGCTCTCAATTGTCTCGCGATGACGGCGCCCTGCGGTCGGGTCGAGGTCTCGTCGCTGCTCGACTTCTCGATGATGTGGAACCGGGGAATCAGCTTCGGCCTCATGCAGGCCGATGGGCTGGCTCGCTGGGGCCTGTTCGTGATCATCCTCGCGATAGCGATCGGCTTCACGATCTGGCTGCTCCGCGCGCAAAGGTCGCTGACGGCCTTGGCGCTCGCGCTGGTGGTTGGGGGAGCAGTGGGGAACCTGATCGATCGCGCTGTTTTTGGCGCTGTCGTTGATTTCATTGACTTTACCGGCCCGTGGTTCGGCATGAATATCGGCGGCTGGCCTGTCGGCTTCCCGTGGATTTTCAACATCGCCGATGCATCTATTTCGATTGGCGCCATTATTTTGCTGCTGGATCAGCTTCTGGTCTCGCGGAACCCGGCGCGCTAGAAGGGCCGGGACTCGGACGTACGACACTCCAGGAGAATGCCAGTGAAGCGTTATTCCACCCTCGGTCTGGTCGCGATGACCGCGCTCAGCCTCGCGGCCTGCGCCTCCCCCGGAGGGCCGGATGAGTTCCGTGTCGTCAGGAAAGCGCCGCTGACGGTGCCGCCTGAATACAATCTGCGCCCACCCACGCTGGGTCAGGCGCGTCCGCAGGAATTGTCGCCCGAAGCGCAGGCCCGCGTCGCGGTCTTCGGCGTTGACGTCGGTCAGACTGCCAGTGATGGCGAGAAGATGTTCGTTCGAGCGGCCGGCGGCGACGCGGTTGATCGCAATGTGCGCGCCCAGGTCGATTTCGACGACAGCCAGTCGCTGCGCAAGAACCGCAGCATCACGGATATGATCCTGAACTTCGGCGGGGAGCCGCGCGAACCCGTGATCGACCCGACCGCAGAGGCCGAGCGTCTTCGCGCTGAAGCCGAAGCCGTGAAGGACATCACCGGCGGCGGCAAGGTGATCATCCAGCCCAAGCAGACAAGCAAGCTGCCGGGGCTTTGAGGTCAGGCCTGTTTTTCCGAATGCCCGGACTGCTGCGCGCCATTGCGGCCGTGCTTGCTGCGGGGATCCTTTCTGGGGCGCCGGCGACTGCGCAATCCGGGAATGCATGGGCGCCTGAGAGCTTCACACTATCGAACGGCATGCGCGCGGTGGTCCTGCCGGATCACCGCGCGCCCGTTATCACCCACATGATATGGTATCGCGTCGGCTCGGCCGACGAGGCGCCGGGTAAGTCCGGGTTGGCGCACTTCCTCGAGCACCTGATGTTCAAGGCGACGAAGACGCGGCCGGCAGGCGAATACTCGAAGATCGTTGCGCGCAATGGCGGGCAGGACAACGCCGGCACCTTCTACGATTTCACGAACTACCATTTTCGGGTCGCCAAGGATCGCCTGCCGCTGATGATGCGTATGGAGGCGGACCGGATGGTCAACCTGCAGCTGGCAGACGCCGAAGTGCTGCCGGAGCGCGGTGTTGTGCAGGAAGAGCGGCGGCAGAATGTCGACAGCAGCCCCGCGGCGATCCTCGACGAAATGGTCTATGCCAAACTGTTCGCGGGGCATCCTTATGCGTCGCCCGTGATCGGGCGGATGGAAGAAGTGGCGAGGCTGACCCGCGCCGACGCGGTCGCCTGGTATCGCACCTGGTACGGGCCGGAGAATGCGATCCTGGTCGTGTCGGGCGACATGACGGCGGCGGAGCTGAAACCGCTGGCCGAGGATATCTATGGCCGCATTCCGCAGCGGGGCGATCTGAAGGTGCGCGCGTGGCCGGCGGTGAAGCCGATCGGTGAGGCGGCCGAGGTCGTCTTTCGGGATCCGAAAGTGAGCCAATCGACCTGGAGCCGTAACTGGTTGGGCGTGAAGATCGGGCATCCGGATGCGGCGGCGCTGCAGGTAGGAATGCAGGTTCTGGCGGGCGGCCGGACGAGCCGATTTTATCGCGAACTGGTCGAGGGCGGCAAAGCGGTGATGGCGCACGGGTATAGCAGCGAGATGGAAGCGGCGGGGACGCTATCCA
>CALRWU020000020.1:0-15026 GCA_943371945.1 Azorhizobium sp. AG788 | reverse complement strand
GATGGCGACCTCGGACTTGAAATTCGAATAGCCCAGCACCTGGATCATCTGTGCGAGCGCGCGCGCCACGTCCGCTCGCTTAGCCGTCGCGCGGAACCGATAGTCGGTATCATCGCTTTCGCGGATCCGGCCAAGTGAAGGGCAGTAGGCGCGTTTGAGGGCGAGAAGATCGCTTCTGACCCGCGCCCGTATGGTCAGCGTCTCCTTGCCGCGATCCGTCGGCTTCTCGACGATACTATAGAACCCTGTCGGTGTGATGAGCCACATGCGTTTCCCCGTTCCATGACGCGTGTCGGTTCGCTCTGCGTCGGCCAACAGTCAAGTCGAGCAACGCCAGGTATCTGATGTTGCTACGCCAAACTCTGCGTCGTGCGCGTGCACCCAAATATTCTACGGCCAAGGCCGACATTCCGCTCGACTTCCGATCGGAGCAGAGCGGTAGTGCGCACCGCCGCCGACGAGTGCTGCGTTGAACAGGTGAGAATCCGGAACACCTTGAGTGCATGGTTGCCTCGGCCGCGACGGACGCGGACAGGTAGATAGAACGAGCTGCCGCATCTCTACTTGGCCCGGCTACACACCGGGCTTGTCTCAGTGGACGCGCGATCATGTCGATCGCCGCTCCAATCAGGAGACATGCTCATGGAACCCACCAACACCGCCGAGCCTCGCGCTCGAAAACTTCGTTCATCGACCCAACCTGCCGAGAAGCCCAGGTCCAAGAAGGACCAACTCGTCGAACTGCTCCGCGCCAGGGGTGGCACGGACGTAAGGGCGCTGTCAGACAACCTTGGCTGGCAGCCTCACACAGTGCGCGCCGCTCTCACCGGCCTGCGCAAGGCTGGAATCGCGGTTGAGAAGATGCCGGCTCGGGACGGTGAGCTGACGCGGTATCGCATCAATGCGAAACGCGGCCGTTCAGCTCAATGAGCGACGACCTTATCCGCAAGGAGGTCGAGTTCCTGTCGGCGGCAAGCCGACAGGAACTGCTCCTCCGCTGGGAGAAGCTCAATGGCTCCCTCGCCCCCGAAGGGCTTTCCACCTCACTGCTGCGGAGGGGCGTCATCTATGACGTCCAGGCCAGGGCATATGGCGGCCTCTCGCCTGCACACCGGAAAGCCCTTCTGCAGATCGCAGCCAGCAAGGCCGCCGTCCCGCCCGCCAGCATGAAGAACGGCGCCCGGCTGGTGAGGGAATGGAACGGGATCGCCCACGTCGTCGATATCGTTGATGGCAGCTTCAGGTACCGGGACAAGACCTACGCCTCGCTGACTGCCATCGCGAAGGAGATCACCGGCGCTCACTGGTCCGGCCCGCGGTTTTTCGGGATCAAGGGCAAGGCGCAATGAGCCAGACCCAGCGGATCGTCCGGTGCGCCATCTACACTCGCAAATCGTCCGAGGAAGGCCTGGAGCAGGAGTTCAACTCGCTGGATGCGCAGTATGAGGCCTGCTCGGCCTATATCGTCAGTCAGAAGAGCGAAGGCTGGAAACGCACGCCCGTCCGTTACGATGACGGCGGCATCTCAGGCGGGACACTGGAACGCCCCGCCCTGCGCCGTTTGCTGGCGGACATCGACGCTGGTCGCGTCGACCTTGTGGTCGTCTACAAGATTGACCGCCTGACGCGCTCGCTGATGGACTTCTCGAAGCTGGTCGAGCGGTTCGACAAATCGAATTGCTCGTTCGTCTCGGTCACCCAAGCGTTCAACACCTCGACCTCGATGGGCCGGCTCACCCTCAACGTACTTCTGTCCTTTGCCCAGTTCGAGCGTGAGGTCACCGCCGAGCGCATCCGGGACAAGATCGCTGCCTCGAAGAAGAAGGGCATGTGGATGGGAGGCATCCCGCCCATTGGCTACACGACCAGGGACAAGGAGCTGATTGTCGATCCGGAGGGCGCGAAGATCGTGAACCGGATATTCGAGATCTATCTCGAAATGAAATGCCTCAACCGCCTCAAGCGCGAGGTCGACAAGCTCGGCTATGAGACGCGCCCCAGTCGGCCGGGCAACTTCGCTCGCCCCTACTCTCGCGGACATCTCTACGCGATGCTATGCAATCCGATCTATGTTGGGGAGATTCGGCATAAGGAGCAGCGCTTTCCGGGGCGCCACGATGGGATCGTTGATCGCGCGACCTGGGATCGCGTTCAGACCCTCCTCGAAGGCAATTCTCAGGCGGTTCGCGGCAAGGGCCGGCAGGCTGGCGAGCGCTCTCCCCTCACCGGTCGCCTGTTCGATGAAACGGGCGATCGCCTGACGCCGAGCTACACAAAGAAGAACGAGCGACGGATACGCTACTTCGTGTCCAACCGGTTGGTTGATCGATCGAGCACGAGAACGGCAGACCCGTCTGGCTGGCGTCTGCCTGCGGTTCAGTTGGAGGAAGTGGTCGCTTCGGCGATCTCCGGCGCGCTCAAGAAAGCGAAGCCAGCGAACTCAGCCGATCTCGGCACGATCAAGCGAGTGACTGAGACGCTTGCCCACATGACGGAGACTGGCAAGGGGCCTTTGCCTGAACTGCTCGATCTAGTGGCCCGGGTTCGCGTTACACCCGGCATGCTGGAAATCGAGCTGCATCGCGACAAGCTCGCGTCAATCTTTGAGGCTTCAGCGAAAGAGCTGCCAATGGGTGTCGCTAGTATATCGGCACCGTTCCAGCTGCGGCGTCGCGGGATCGAGACGAAACTTGTCTACGGCTACGAGACGCCCAAGTTCGATGCGGTGCTGATGCGCCGCGTGGCGCGAGGTTATGCGTGGTGGGATGAGATCAAGAGCGGCAAGGTCACGTTCAAGGAGATCGTCGATCGCGAGAAGCTGTCGAGGAGGTTTGTGGCAATCCATCTTGATTTGGCGTTTATCTCGCCAGATCTGGTGACGTCGATTCTGGAAGGAATACAGCCGGCTCAACTCAGCGCGCAAGTACTGCGATCGATTCAAATCCCGCCCGAGTGGAGCCATCAGAGATCCCTCTTCGAATCCTTGGCGTCAAAATTACCTCTATAAGCTAGTGGTATACTCGATTGCGCGTTGTCGGCGGTGCAGCGGATCGAGGCTCAAACCATTTGGGCGTGGGCGACGCCGAGTTAGGATAGGACCGCGAGTTCGATGCCTACCCGCTCCGGTCAGACCCATCGTGCGGCGGCCTCGTGCAGACCGCGAATACAACCCTGCTCCCGGGAAGACGACGTCCGCGATACGAGGAAGTCGGATCAGCAATCATCGTGCTGACAGCCGCCTCGCGCCGGCCCGGCAGCGGTCAATCGCTGGACGAAGAATGTTGCCTTAAGGGAGGCGACCAGCGGTTTGCGATTATACAGCAAGTTTGCATTTTCCTGTTAGCACCGGGGGGAGCCATGTTTGTCAAGCGGCGCGCAATACGTGGAGGAACTTGCCGACTTCAAGCTTCAGACGGTTGCTGTCCTTTGACAACGACTGCGCGGCCGAAAGCACCTGCGAAGAGGCAGCGCCAGTATCAACGGAGTCGCGTTGCACGTCCACGATGTTGGAAGAAACCTGTTGGGTGCGTTGGGCCGCCTGCTGTACGTTGCGGGAGATCTCTTGCGTCGCCGCGCCCTGCTCTTCCACGGCGGAAGCAATCGCGGCAGAAATCCCGGATAGCTTTTCGATTGTTCCGCTGATCTCGTTGATCGCACCAACCGACTCGCGGGTCGCCGCCTGGATGCCGGTGATCTGCTGACCGATATCGTTGGTCGCCTTTGCGGTCTGCTCGGCCAAAGCCTTCACCTCCGAGGCCACCACAGAGAACCCGCGGCCAGCCTCGCCGGCGCGCGCAGCCTCGATGGTGGCGTTGAGCGCTAGAAGATTGGTTTGCCCTGCGATGGTATTGATCAGTTCAACCACGTCGCCGATGCGGGCGGCCACTTTCGACAATTCGCCGACGCGATCGTTGGTCTTGCGCGCCTGATCGACCGCATTATTGGCTACTTCTGCCGATTGCAGCACTTGGCGGCTGATCTCGCTGACGGAGGAGGCCATCTCTTCAGTTGCCACCGCGACCGACTGCACATTGGCGGACGCCTCCTCCGAGGCCGAGGCGACGACTGCACTTCGTTCCTGTGCGCGTTGGGCGGTCCCGGTAAGGATACCAGCGGAGGCTTCAAGTTCGGTCGAGGCTGAAGACACGGTCTCGACAATTTCACCGACAGCAACCTCGAAGTCGTTGGCCATCTTGAGCATTTCCGACTTGCGCCGTTCGACGTTGCGGCGTTCGGCTTCCTGCTGTTCGGCCTTCAGCCGCTCAACTTCTATCATGTTGGTCCTGAACACCTGAACGGCCTCGGCCATCCGACCGATCTCATCTCGCCGCTCGGTCCCCGAAATCGGCGCCGAGGTGTTACCGGTGGCGAGCACGCTCATCTCCCGGGTTATCTGCTGGACCGGACGTGTGACCGTGAAGTTGAGACCGAAAGCGCCGAGAATCGAGATTATCAGGGTGAGCCCGCCGCCGCCCACGATCGCAAGGGTCGCACGGGAAACAGCGGCGTCCGAGGCCGCCGCGCGCACCGAAAGCAGCGACAGCTCCTCATCCTTCATCTCCTGCACCACGCTGCGCAGGGCATCCATCGTCTTCTTTCCGGCGCCAGATGCTTCCAGCGCCCGAGCCTCGGATTGGGTGGCCGGGTCCTTCATCAGCGCTATCTCGCGCTGCGCAACGGTGGTCAGCCATCCGTTGGCGTTCTGCTTCAGCAGATCGATGCGTTTCTGCTGGGTGGCGTTGTCTGAGGTCAGCTCGGCGACCTTGGCTACAGCGGCGTTGTATTGTTTCTGGCCACTCTCCAGAGGTTCGAGAAACGCGGTGTTGCCGGAGACAAGATAACCACGAACGCCCGTTTCCGAATTGACCATCCCGCCAACAATGTCATCGAGCTGCTGAATAACCTGATATGTATGGACGGTCCATTGTTTGGCTTTTTGGATGGCCCCCAGCGAATCATAGATGATCGCCGAACTCGCACCAATCACGATGCAAATTGCGGTAAATACGGCGGACAACTTGACCGACATTCGGAGGTTGTTGATCCATGACATTGACAATGACTTTCGCAAGAAATGAATTCAGTTCAGCAGCTTGCTCGCGAGCAAGAATTCTACTCTCGGCGCACTTTCCGCGTTCCAGCGCCCTCATCCGTTAGCGCTAGTCGGTCGAAAGACCCGAACGCGCCGCTCGATCTCGCTCGTCCTGGACGACCCAGAAACTGCCATTGCCCGATGCTGTCGCACTGTAGTCCGCGAGGGTCGTTTTCTGAGAAAAACGCCTCCAGAGCGCAGGCCAGATCGGACTTGCCAAAGCTCGGAGGGAGCGGCGCGATTCTGGCGATTCCTGAGAACGTGTCAGTCGGTCCGAAATTGCAGACTTCACTCGTCAACACGATCATTGGCGGGGGAGTTTTCCCGAATGCTCCTCGCTCCACGAGTTCGAAAACTCTGTCGCCTTTCCAGCCGGCAGAACTCAGTTCGGTGACGATGAGATCGAGGCTCTCGTCTGTGCTCCACCGGATGGCTTCGATCCAGTCCGCAACTTGAAGGCAATCAAAAGAATTCAGCTCGAGCAGTCGCTTGAGTTTTTGACTTGTCGGGCTGTCCTTCGCAATCACGAGAGCCCTCATACATGACATTATTCCGGTCTCGCCGGTCTCGGCACTTGAAACTGCAGAGGGACAGCACGGGCCGTCAGGCGCATGCTCAAATTCAAACTTAGAGGCGGCTACAGGCATTCAGTCGCTCCCAGCGGAGCTTAATATTTAAGGGCATTTCATTAAGGAATGGTTCGGTTCGCAGTCGAACGGACACTTCGAAGTTGCGATTGATCCTTCATCGAACAAGCGGAGATAGGCGGAGTGTGACCTGCCCGTGGATTTTCTGGCATCCGCAAGACTGAAGGACGAACCGCAGCCATGGGATCTGCTCCCCGAAGCCCATTGGTGGCGATTCGGCTTAGTCGATCCACAGATCGGGACCTCCCGGCGTCGGGTGGATCTGACCATCGATACGAGGGGTCAGGATTGACAGAAGACAGGGCGTGCTAGCGCGCCACGCTACAAATACCACATCACAAACAGGGTAAACGGCTGGGCTGCAATTGTCGCAGCAGTGATTGACCCTGAACAATCTTCAAGTCGGAAAGCGGGACGATGATCTCCCACAGTGGAGAATCAATTCCGTGTACGGATCAACCGAAAGCGCAACTGTTCTCGTTCTCGACGATCACGAGCGCATTCAGGGAATTTGGAGCATGCTGCTGGCTGCGGCAGGCTTAGAGTACATTGGCGCGCGCGATCTCGGTTCAGCGAAAATGCTGATTGTAAAGCGCCATGTCGACGTGGTTGTCATTGACGAGCACCTGGCCAACCCACACGAGCCAGGCTCGGACTTTGCTATCTGGCTGCGGGAGCAGACCGACCCATCGCTCTCAGGTATGCCGATACTCGCCTGCACGTCTGACGAGTCTCCGGCCGCCCGCGAAAGGCTGCTTGCAGCAGGGGCCAGCTTCGTAATCTATAAACCTATAGATACCCGCCAAGCTCTGCTACTCATCGAGGGTCTTGCTCAACGGCTGATCTCGCGCGCCATGCGTCGCGAAGGATAAGCGAACTGCAAGCCAGCCTGACAGGAGTGGCGTGGTCGGGTTTTGCCCCCACCGATAGACCCGCGATCGGGCGCTGCAAGAGGACCCGGGGGCTTGCTAGGGAAGCAAATGCGCATTGATCTGCCCCAGGGGGTTAGGGCCTCTGCAACGTTGGATGACGAACGGCAAATTTGGGCCCCGTGGTCGCCGTAGCCGAGATTGTAGCGATCCGGCTGGGTCGATCTATTCCGGTCAGTCAGAGACGGTGCAGCGTTGCAGCAGGTCATCGCCCAATTAGCGACATTCGCTTGCTCGAACGAGGGGGCGATGCAGTGCGCTTGCGAGCAGGTCGGATGGGCAGCACCCCCTCGCAATGCTTTTGACTCGAGTTTGCCAGGCCCAAATATGGCCGGCGACTTGCGAGGCGGATCAACCCGCGAAACCGTTATCCGCGACGAGCTTGCGCTGTACGACGCGCTCAAGGCCTGCGATGACCTCATGGCGTTGTACATCACCAATGTCTGCCAGCGTGCAGAGTGTGTGCATCGCGTCGATGTGAGTCGTAACAACGTCCTGCGCCAGCTGACCGGCAATACCAACTGCCTCGATGTACCGCCCCAACGAACGTGCCGCCGCGCCAAGCGACTCGTCGTTTTTCTGGCTCGAGAGTGTCTCAATCTGCATGACCGAATTGTAGATCTGACGAAGCTTGTGACGATTGTCTGACCCTAGAAGCTCGCCGAACTCGCTGATCTTTTGAACACATAGCCGAACTGCAGCTCGATTGGTTTCGCCCTCCCAGAGCGCCCCCGTATTGGTCTCCTCAACGGGGTCCTCCATCCTTCGCTTTGGCCCTTTATAGTCTTGAAGCATGCGCCGACGGCGACAGGGACCAACATAGACAGCGCAATCGACGAAGGGCCGGGGACGCTCGATCACCGATCGAATTCGCGTCAACAGACTTTGTGCCGTAAAGGGGAGCACCACGACCTCATCAACGCCGATTTCTCGGGTCGCCTCCAGAAACGACTTCGTGGGAGCATTGGTGGTCAGGATGATCGACATTTCGCGCGGCACGAAATTGTAGCCGTTCCTGATACGACGGGTGAATGCCAGGCCCGATAGCTCAGGGAATGCCGCAGGCATTACGACAATTCCCGGTCGACTCTGTTCAACAAGTTGCAGCAACTCGTCACTGTTCGCGGCCTGAGTTGTATCCGTGAAACCCGCATTCCGCAGGACATCGCAGATCATTCCACGCACGTGACGGCTTGCATCAACCACCACGATGCGCCGACGGCTCATCGACGCTGCCATAGCGTTTCCCCTTGCCGCGATGATCGAGCGCCACACGGGCAATCAACACACACAGCTACTTCTCCTGTGGCGCTGATAACCCAAAATGATTTCCGCTGACTTTCACGCCGGCCGCATGACGTTAGGAGAGAGGCAAAGACTTCACCCATTTTGGGCGGAAGCAACATCTGTGACCCGCCCCAGGATTTTCGGGCCTCTACAACCGTGCATGACGAACGGCCGCATCGGGCCCCAACTTCACGCCCGTCAGGCATTGTTACGAACGGCATGGTCGCGCGTGAATTGCCGTTCGCACCTGCCCTGCTGATCAGGCGGGAGCTCGCCCACAAACTGCCCGTCGACCCTTAATCCATTAGTCGGGCGTGTTGCGGCCACTGGAGACCGTCGTCAGCACTGCAACAAGCTCGGTGGCGTCAAACGGTTTTGCCAGGAAAGCATCGGGGCGCTTTTCAACGCGGCAGGCGCCTATGTTCCAGTCGGTGGCGGACATGAGCACGATTGCTGGACCGGGCTCAACAGCACGCAACGCGAGAACGACATCCTCGCCGCTTGCATCCAGCAGCATGAGATCGACGAAGGCGACGTCAAAGTGTTTGTCATGCGCAGCCGCGAGTCCGCTCGCGCCGGAGCCACAGACAATGACGTGGTGACCCATCGCGCGCAGCATCTCTCCGAGAAGGACCCGGAATGCAGGATTGTCGTCAATCACAAGAACCGATTTGGCCGGAAGTGCTGAGTTGGCATCGGACAAAGTGATGAAGGACTCGGGCAGCGGAATTGCAAACCAGAACTTACTCCCCAGCCCCTCGGTATTCGGCGACCAACCAATGTCACCGCCGAGCTCGCCAATGATGTCCTTGCAGATAGCGAGGCCGAGGCCATGCCCCCGACGATCAGGGAGCATCGACTCTACGGGCGACATGAACCGCTCGAACAGCCGCGGTATCATGGCTTCGGAGAGACCAGGACCATCGTCTGTCACGCTGAAGCGGATCCAGCCCGTTTGCTCACACGGCCGCACTTCGATCGTCACCTCTCCGACGTCCGCAAACTTGATCGCATTTCCGGCGAGATTCATGAGGACACGACGTATGCGCCCCTTGTCGCCAGTGACCACGCGTGGTGCGTCAGGGTGCATAACCATCTCAAGCGTCAGCGTCTTGTCACCGATGGCAGGCGCGAGCGCGTCGATGACGGAGGCCACAAGGGAGCTTAGGCTGAACGCCTCTTCCCGAACGTACAACTTGCCAGCGTCCAACGCAGCGCGGTCGAGGAGATCGCCGACCATCGCCAGCAACTCCTCCGCCTGAAAAGCGATTTTGCCCCCAACGGCTGCCATGTCTGGCGACTCGTCCGCCTTCAAGCGCGCGGCGTATGCCAGTATGGCGCTCAGGGGCGCCTTGAAATCGTGTGTGAGGTTGGTGACCAGTTCCTGCTTCTGCTGTAGTGCCGCGTCCGCACGGCTAATGGCCGCTCCAAGGCGATCAATAAGTCCTTTGCGTTCCGTGACATCACGAAATGCCGTGACAAACTCCACCGGCGATCCGCTTTCGTCGCGCAGAACACTGGGCCGGCCCTCCAGCCAGAACTCGCGTCCATCGGTGCCCCTTACCCTGAACTCGCGATCCAGTGTCGGGTCCGGCTCTTCGCCGCTGAACAATTGCTGGAGAGTGGCGGACACACGTTCGCGATCTTCACTGGCCACGAAATCGAGAGTGGAGCGGCCAATAGCCTGCTCCGGTTCGAAACCAAGAAGCCGGCATGAGGGAGAAGCGTACGATATGATCCCCTGAGGCCCCGCACGCATAATGATGTCGCGGGCATTCTCCGCCAGCAATCGGTACTTCGCTTCGCTATCGGCAATCCGAATGCGAGCGTTTTCGTCGTCGGTGATGTCCTGAAAGACGCCGAAGAGTTCAACGGTACGTCCCTCGCTGTCACGCCTGGCCTCAGCGACTGCGCGAACGATCCGCTGCTCGTCATCCGAGGGGCGCTTCAGCCGCAGCTTGAAAGCGTAACCCTCTCCGCTCGCTATGGCTCTCGACACATACCCGACCAGCACCGCTTGGTCGTCGGCATGATAGGCGGCAATGACGGTCGGGAAGTCCGGAGCGATCGAGCGCGGCACGAGACCGTGTATCCGGTAGACTTCGTCCGACCAGAACACCTGTTCCGTAGCCAGATCATACCGCCAATGGCCAATACCCGCGAGCGCCTCGACCAATCGCAACGTCGCCGCGGAGCGGTCTCTTTCTCCGTCGATCATTGCGCTACTCCAGTCGCACCCCCGGCTTACCCCTATTTATGATGCGGGGATTTTAACAGTTTGAACAGAGTACGCAAAAGTAGACGACTAATGCACCGAAGGTTTCATCGACGGCCGAGCCAGCTGGGGCAGCCACGTGCCGAATGGTCAGAAAGGGCCCCGACTCGCCTAGATCCGAAATGTGGCGATCCGGCTGAGTTGATCAATGTGCGTCATTCACCGGGCCTGAAAGGCTACGGCGGTTCGTCGCCCAATTGAAGTCGTTGGTAGTCTTCGGAATTTCGAGGAAAGCTTCGACCTTCCCCGGCTGGGCACGCACCCCCTGCAGCCCACACCAGCGGAGTCAGGCGTGCCGGATATTTTCTCTCCCAGGTGCTGACAGTTAACTGGGAGCCAATGAGTCTTAGTCATTCTCGGGAGCCTGAGCTCCTGAGGTGAATCGAGTTGCAGATGACCATTACGGGGCGCCTGCCGCCGACAGGGCGGCCTTTGCATCCGTTGCATCGGCTTCGAAAGGGAGCGAGCTCTCCGCTTTGGCGGGGCGTCTCTTTTCTCGGCAGGGAGGAGCCGGATGCATCTTCCGTCGATCTGCCCGATTTCGATGTGACCGATGTCGACCAAGGAGCCGCCGCGGCGGCTGCAGTCGAGGAAAGTCTTCGCGCGGGGGCTCCGTTTCAGCCTGTCTTTCTAGAAAAGCGCATGTCTCCAAGCATCGACCGCAAGGAGAAGGCACGGCTGAAGCCACATCAACAGCCGGTTCCGATCTCATTCTATGCAACTGCTTCCAAAATCAGGGGCATTTCATGAAGGTTCTAGTGCTGACAGTTTTGGCGCTTGGCTGTGCAACTGAAGTCTCAGCGCAAGAGGCGCCGGCAGAGCCAAAGCGGCAGGACGAAATCGTCGTGACTGGGGAGGCCGCGCTGGTCTCAGACTATCGCTGGCGCGGCGTATCTCTGACGGACAACGACCCCGCGATCCAGGCCGGCATATACGCCTCCCACTCAAGCGGTGTTTATGTCGGCGTTTGGGCGTCAGCCCCGACGCGTAAATCCAGCGACAGCGAAATCGACCTCTCTCTTGGCTACACCTTCAGCCTTTGGGACGGGGATTTTGACGTCGCGATCGCCGCCTACGTCTACCCTGATCTAGACGACACGGATTACACAACCTTCTCGTCGGTCTATGAGCGGCAACTCGGAGACTGGACAGCGCGGGCTCGCTTTGAATACGCGCCTACACAGCAGAACCTTGGAGATGAATCCGTCTATGCCGCGCTCGAAGCCGAGCGACCTATCGGAGCAACCGGGTTCGCGTTGATGGGCAGCGTCGGTTGGGAGAAGGGCGCCTTCACCCTGGATGGTGAAAAATGGGACTATCTGATCGGCGGGCGTTTTCGTTTTGAGTCAGCATCTTTAGACCTGACCTATGTCGACACCGACGAAGATGCCCCGCCTGGCGAACAGAGCGCCTACGGCGGGGGTCTCGCGCTCGCTGTGAAGACCGAGTTCTGATCATGACCGCCAAGCGAAACTTGAGTTCCTGGGCGCAGCGGCGGTGGCGCAGTCTGACGCTTGCGGCAAAGTTCAGTCTGACCATTGCCGTTGTCGGCGCTGTAAGTCTTGTCGTTGCCGCGCTGGCGCTTAACTCGGCGATCCGTCCCGTGTTCGATGAGCTTGAGAGAAATGTCGTTGGGAGACAAATTGAGCGCGCAAATGCCGTACAAGCAGCGCAGCTTTTATCGATTGAAAACGCGACCAAGGACTATGCTGTTTGGGACGACAGCTACGATTACATAGCAACGCATAACGCGGCATTCGAGTCAGAAACGCTGACTTCGTTGGCCCTCACGAATGTTGGTGTCAACGGCCTAGTGTATGGTCGCTGGGACGGCGGTTTTAGCACAGCGCAGTTCGTCGACCTCGACAGCGGTGAGGAGTTACCGGCTCTTGCGACGGCGTTTCAGCAGCTCACTCAATCCGAGCGCTTCCTCGCGCTCGCCCGGAGCCAGGCCCACTCCAGTAGTTTTGCGGTTCTTGGTGGCCGCATCTTTGCTATTGGTATTGCACAGGTTGTTCGCAGCGATGGTTCAGGAACGCCCGCTGGCTACGTCGCCATGGCGCGAGGAGTGGCCAGTGCCGAAGTGGGCAAAACATTGCAAACTATCGTCGATGTTTCGACCGATAGTGGTGCCCCGTTAAAGACCGACGGGGGGGACGCCTGGCACATATCTGTTCCTATCGTCTCAGCCGATGCGACGCGGATCGGGTCCATGTCTTTTCAGGTGCCGCGGGACATCACAGAGGTGGGTGGTACGACTATCCTTGCGGCGCTGACAACCGCCGCCGTTGCCATCATTCTGGCCCTGATTTCGGTCTTCTTCGTCGTGCGAAGGATAGTTGTCCGCCGCCTGGTCGCACTGGATCTTCATATGCGAGAGGTGACTACCACCGGCGCTCTTGCAATGTTGGATCCCGACAGCAGTATCGATGAACTTGGAACGGTCAGTCGAAGCTTCAACAAGATGATCTGCGAGCTCCAGGAATTGCGCGAGCGGATCGGCGTTGCGCTATCGTCATCTGAAGCAGCCAAGAGACGCTTGAAGTTCGCAATCGAGAGTGCAGGCGACGGCTACTTCGAGCTCAATCTCGCGAATCTGAGCTTCACACCAGAGCTAAGTCTCGCTGCTACCCTGGGAGTTGCAGCAGAACCCGGGCCCATTTCTGTGCTCGCCGACCGGACTCATCCGTATGATGCCCAGGTCGGAACTGACGCTCTCAGGAAGATGCGACGCGGCGAGGTGAGCTCATTCGACCATCAGCTTCGTTTAATGCAGTCGAACGGCGAGTATCGTTGGATGCACATGCGTGCTCGTGTTCTAGAGGCCACTGAACACGAATCGAGGACGGTTATTGGGACGGTCGTCGATCTTTCTCGGTGGAAGGCTCTCGAAGCGGACCTGCGCGCAGCGAAAGACGCAGCCGAGGCATCAAGCCACGCCAAGGGCGAGTTCCTCGCCAACATGAGCCACGAGATCCGAACGCCACTCAATGGCGTCTTGGGTATGGCTCAGTCGCTGGACGGTGACGACCTCTCGCCTGCTCAGCGCGAGAAGGTAGATGTTATTCTTGACTCGGGAAGAACGCTTACGGCGCTGCTCAACGACGTGCTGGATCTCTCCAAGATCGAGGCCGGCAAGCTGGAGATCGCCCCAGTCCCTGGCGATTTCCTGCATACCATCAAGCGCACGCGGCAGCTGTTCCAGACACAAGCGGAAGACAAGGGCCTCGATCTGCTGGTCCGCCACGTTTCCAATTTTCCGCAGAGCCTGGCGTACGACGCGGTTCGCGTTCGCCAGTGCATCGGCAACCTGATGTCCAACGCCATCAAGTTCACTGAGAAAGGTCGCGTCGAGGTCCGCATTTCCTCCACAAAGCTTGCCGGTGATGAACACCTCGTTGCGATCGAGGTGTCCGACACTGGCATGGGCATGAGTGAAGCGACCAAGGCGAAACTGTTTTCAGCCTTCACGCAGGCGGATGGCGGCATCACCCGCAAGTTTGGAGGCACTGGCCTGGGGCTTGCGATTTCCCGTCAACTTGCCCGCCTGATGGGGGGCGACCTTACTGCCCGGAGCGAGGAAGGCAGAGGTTCGGTCTTCCTGCTGACATTCAGAGCGAAGGAGACTCACTCAAGCAAGCATTTGGTGGCTCAGGCCCCTGTGTCTCCGAAGGCGGTTCAAGAGTCCCGGCACGGTCTTCGCGGTGCTCGCGTGCTGCTTACCGACGACAATGCTATCAATCGGCAGGTCATCAAATTGTTCCTCGCGCCCCAAGGCCTGGAAATCGTAGAGGCAACCAATGGCAAAGAGGCGCTCGACTTGATCGCCTCCGCCCCTTTCGACCTTGTGCTTCTGGACGTCCACATGCCGGTGATGGACGGCAAAGAGGCGATCAGACGGATCCGAGGCGCCGACCAACCCTGGAGCAGCATTCCAGTCATCGCCCTCACGGCGGACGCGATGAATGGCGACAGAGAAAGTCTTCTTGCCCTTGGCATGACGGACTACCTGCCGAAGCCCGTGGATCAACGCGAATTGATTTCTAAGATTACGCAGCTGCTTGAGGCAGGCTACTCGACTGGGGTGGCCACCGCCTCCGGCTTCTGAGTTGTATGACCGGAACGGGCCCCGTGTCTGCCTGAACCTGGAATGTGGCGATCCGGCAGAGTCCATCCACTCTGGTCGTTCGACGCTGATGCTGCGCTTCGGCGGGAGCTCGGACAGATGCAGACCTTATCGACGCCCGCGCCTAAGCCACAGTTTCGGGTCAACATCGAAATGAAGCAACACCCTGGCGAGGAGTTCGGCGCTAGCGGGTCCCACGTAGGGCGCAAGCGAATGGTCATTCTTAGACACCACCCCTTCCAGAATGCCGATCTCGGCTAGATTTTGAAGCGATACGTCATGGCTGCTCGCAAGTTGTTCGACGTACTTCGCTATGCGGCGCAGCATCAGTTCGTTGCGTGCTTGGTTCTCGATGAACCTTGCGAAGTAATCCTCATGAAAAATGTAGGTGCCAGTCGCGCTCGCGCGGCGGAGTTCGTCCTCTGAAAACTGCTGAAGCAGCTCCGGGAACAGCGACAAGCAATGCGCGTCGTTCGGGTGGAAACCTTCACTCATGCGCGGAAACTGCCTCACCTTCCAATGGCTGCAAAGGGCCGGTGAGTTCAATCGGTCAGCGCAACACGTACCTTGATAGTAGGACGTGGAGCGATGACGATGAGGCGAGCATATCGCAGGACGAAGGTTTCAGCGGCTGAGAGCGCCGAGCTGTGGGAGCGCTGGAAGAAGGGTG
>CALRWU020000019.1:0-15038 GCA_943371945.1 Azorhizobium sp. AG788 | reverse complement strand
GCCCGCCGGCGCTGAGCTCGACCGTCTTGCCGACAGTTTCCGGCCGGGTCTCAAGCCGCACCTGGAACCGGCCGTCAGAACGGCAACTCACCGCCAGGTCGCTGGGCCGGCCCGAGAGCACATTGAGCGCCAGCATGCCGGTGCTGCGTTTCAGCGTGATCTGACCGCTGATGACATGCAACGACCACTCCTTGCTGCGGGGAACGCCGTTCCCCGCAGCGCCGCTGTCACAGCCGGCGACCAGCAACAGGCCAGCGGCGGCGAAGATCGCCCCCCGGCGCACCTACTGCCCCGTGAACACGGCCGGCCGCTTTTCGAGCAGGGCGGTGACGCCTTCCATATGGTCCTCGGTCAGGTGGCTGATGGCCTGGGCGGCGGCGCTCATCTCCATCAGGGTGTCGTAGCTGGTCGACTGGCCGTGCTTGAGCAGGGACTTGCCCAGGCGCAGGCTGTGCGGCGGCTGCTGGGCGATCTTCTCGGCCATGGCGATGGCTTCATCGAGCACGGTCTCGGCCGGCACGACGCGGCTGACGAGGCCCCAGCGCTCGGCGGTGGCGGCGTCGATGACATCACCGGTGAACAGGAGCTCGGCGGCGCGGCTCATGCCGATGGTGCGCGGCAACAGCCAGGCGCCGCCGTCGCCGGGGATCAGGCCGAGCTTGAGGAAGGTAACGCCGAACTTGGCGGTGTCGGCGGCGATGCGGATGTCGGTCATGCAGGCGACGTCGCAGCCGAGGCCGATGGCGGCGCCGTTGACCGCCGCGATCGACGGCACTTCCAGGCCGTAGATGGAGCGCACGATGCGGTGAATGTTGTTGCGGTAGTTCTCGCGGATGGCCACGCCGGAGCCGCCGAATGCCCCTTCCCGCGACTTCATTGCCTTGACGTCGCCACCGGCCGAAAAGGCCCGCCCGGCGCCGGTCAGCACAACGGCGCGGATGTTCTGGTCGGCATTGATGGCCGCGCAGGCCGCCTGTACCTGATCGCCATCCCCGGCCGCGCCCAGCGCGTTCATCGACTCCGGCCGGTTGAGTGTCAGGATAGCGATGTGGCCGCGCTTTTCGGTGGTGATCATGGACATGGACGAGTTCCTCGGCTGGCGGATGCTGTTGCTTTGACAGGGTCAATAGCCGCCACGGGCCCCTTCGTCACGATCAAGGTGTGGCCCTGACCCGCCCCTTGGTCTTCCGGCGGGTCGGCCCCTATGCTGGGGTGACGTGGGGCCAGGGACGATCAGGGGGAAGTATGAACAGGATAGCGGAACGGACGGATGTCACCCGTGAGCAGTTTGACGCTGAAATCCTGGCTCAAGGTCGGCCGGTCGTCATGCGGGGTCTGGTGCGAGACTGGCCTGCGGTTCATGCCGCCCTGCGGTCGCCGGAGGCGCTCCGGGACTATACCTTGAGGTTCGACAGCCACCGCTTCATCCCGACCATGATTGGTCCTCCCGCGATCGGCGGACGCCTGTTCTACAATGACGACATGGACGGCCTGAACTGCAAGCGAGCCGAGATCGCGCTGCCGGCGGCTTTCGACTACCTGATCGCTCACGCGGCCGACGAGACCCCCGCGACCTTTGCCATCCAGTCCTCGTCGTCCGACGCGATGTTTCCGGGGTTCTCCGCCGAGAATCTCATGCCCCTGCTGGACACCGAGGTGGAACCGCAGATCTGGATCGGCAACCGGACCATTGTGGCGCCCCACGGCGACCCTTTCGACAACATCGCCTGTGTGACAGCCGGCCGTCGGCGATTCACCCTGTTTCCGCCCGATCAGGTCGCCAACCTCTATGTTGGCCCTTTCGAGATGTCTCCGACCGGCGCCACGATCAGCATGGTCAATGTCGACGCGCCGGACTTCGATGCCCACCCCCGCTATGCCAAGGCTCTTGAAACGGCGCTGGTCGCCGAACTGGAGCCGGGGGACGCGATTTTCATTCCCTATCTGTGGTGGCACCATGTCCGCGCGCTCGAGCCGCTCAACATGCTGGTCAACTACTGGTGGGCGCCGCCGGCTCCGGGCCGCGGGTCGCCACGCGATGTGCTGATCCACGCCCTGCTGACCCTGAAGGACCTGCCACCCAACCACAGGGAGGCCTGGCGAGCCCTGCTGGGACACTATGTATTTCAGGATGGCGCGCCGAGCGGCGCCCATCTGCCGCCGGAACGGCGCGGCATCCTCGGCCAACTGGATCTCGACAGCGTCAGCCGTTTGCGGCGCGAACTGGGGGCGTCGATGCTCCCTCGTCAACCACCGCCGCGAGCCTAGCCAGGCGTCTTTGCCGGACCTGGAAATCTTGAACCGGCGTACTTTCAGGGCGTTGCTACCGCAGATCAGGATTCTTCAATGAAGCGACACCCTATTCCCTCGAGACCGGCGGCATGACGGCTTTGACACGAGGTGACCTGCGGCTTGTGGGCGATGTGGGCGGGACCAACTGCCGGTTCGCGCGGGTCGACGCAAACGCGACCCGATTGGTGCTGATCGACCCGAGAAGCTTTGTCCGCGCTGATTTCGACAGCCTCGAGGACGCTATCGACCACTATCTCGGCGCCACCCCTACCCGGCCGCACGAGGCTGTCATTGCAGTCGCGGGACCCGTCAGCGCAGGGCGCGTGCGCCTGACCAACGGCCGCTGGACGATCAGCGAAGCCGGTATCGCATCACGCGGGTTCGATCAGGTCCGGCTGATCAACGACTTCGAGGCTCTTGTCCTGTCGGTGAACGCCCTGGCCCCGAACGACCTCGGCGACATTGGCGGACCCGCAGAGGGTCAGGCACGCGGCACGGTGGCGGTCCTTGGGGCCGGCACCGGTCTGGGCGTCGGGGCCCTCGTCCGGGATTCCCAGGGCGAGGCGGTGGCCGTATCGGAAGGTGGCCACATCGCCTTCGCCCCGACCGACGATCTCGAAATCGACATCCTGCGCAAACTGACCGGCCGTTTCGGGCGGGTGTCGCTTGAGCGGTTGCTGTCCGGTCCGGGTCTGGTCAATCTCTACGAGGCTCTGGCCGGGCTGAAGGGCGTCGAGCCCCTGCCTTTGGACCCAGAGGATATTGTGGAGCGCGCAACGGGCGGACGAGACCCGCTCTGCGCCGAGGCGCTGGAGCGGTTCTGCCGGATCTATGGCGCTGCTGCCGGCGACTTCGCCCTGGCTTATGGCGCGACCGGCGGAGTCTATCTGGGCGGCGGCATCGCGCCCGGGATCATCGACGTCCTCAGGTCCAGCGGCTTCCGCGCCGCCTTCGAGGCCAAGGGCCGTTTCACCAGCTACTGTGCGGCCATCCCGACCAAGGTGATCCTTCACCGCCATGCCGCCCTGCTCGGGGCGGCGCTGGCGCCATTGGTGAGAAGATAGCCGTCAGAGAGCCCTTCTTCGTCAAGGCGACGAAGGGCATCCTGCTTCGCTCGTGCGCGCGTGACGGAAGGACTTCTCCTGCGAAGCTGGTGCGCAGCGCGCACGAGCGAAGCAGATGGTAGGCCGGGTGGGGGTCGAACCCACGACCATTCGATTAAAAGGCCAAGTTAAATCTTTGAATTAGCAGACGTCCGTTAGACGTTTCGCGGTCCGTTCACGGCCCGGCTTCTCTGGTCTATTCAGGGGAGTCTAACGCCCCCCCTGCCTCATTGAGTCAGAACAGGCCTCACTCGCCGTCGCTGACCGGGTGTTTGAGCATCAGTGGTTGAGTGGTATTCGCATCCAGGCCCGTAATCGGGCAAGGGAGGGTAGATGCTTCGTTTGATGGCGGTCGCAGCGGCGGCGTGCATTGCGACAACTTCAGCGGCAGCGGAATTGCCGCAGCCGACATCGCGTGACGTTGTTGAAACCAACTATCAAGTTGGGGAGGCGCGCTCGGTTGTCGTTGGCGAGACCCTTGTACGTGTCAAGGGTTACGTCGAGAGCAAGACGTACGCGTGGTCAATCACGACTGACACAGACACGACAGTAAAAGCAGGGCGGTTCACAGGACATGTCCCCGCTGGCACAAAGGTTGAACATTCGATCCGAAGGACCGCCCGCGATAAGACGACCTATGAAGTGTACGTCTATCAGAGATGGCCTGACGGGTCGTGGTCAGCTTTCAACGTCGACGCCAATGACCGCGTTCAAGGCTATGTCTATCGGGACGTCTTTGGAGCCTGGCGCGAGGACAGGAAGCCGACCACCTTCACGCCTGCCGCTCCCAGCTTGAAGCGCGAGGTCAAAGAGACTGTCGGTACAGTGCCGACGAGCAAGAACTACGAGATCGTGTACCTCGGTCAGGACGGCCCGTCGTTAAAGTTCGAATACCGGGAGTACACCAACAACGATCTAGCTCGCGCCGCCTTCTCGCAGTCTCTGTCATACCCGAAATCGGCAAAGACATTCCGCTACCGCGATCTCCGTTTCGATCAGGTCAAACTGACCGATGATGAGTTGACGGTTAAGATATCGGGCACCCCGTAATTCGGCGCAGCCGCTGCACTCTGCGGACTGCACTCTCCGTCCGGAATAGTCCCGACTCCCCTAAGTCGGAACCTGAAAGTCCCGGAATAGTCCCGGAGAATGTTCTCCTCCCGTTCGAGCCTACTGAGGGTAGGTGTGTGCTAGCCTCCCAAAGCCGCCGCGGGAAAGCGACTAGCATCCGAATGATAGACAAACCAAAACAAGCCGACGCTGCCGAGCAAGAGGCTGAAGATCGAGAGATCGCGGAGTATGGCGCAAGGTGCGAAGCTGCCTGGAACGCGCTGTTTGCCCTCGCAAAGGCTCAAAACGAGATCGACTTTGCCATGTCTATGCAAGCCGAAATGCGCGGCATGCAGGATGCGGGATGGAACACCGCCCACGAGGCGCTCTCCGCCTTGGACGAGTACGTTGACCTCATCCAAAGCCTGCCGGAGGGCCGCATAAAAGTGAGAATCGGCCTTTCGCTCTATTCTCACCTTTCGGAGGCGTCGGGCATGTACGAGGTGCCCAAGAACATGATGCGGGTTGCTTCTGGCGATGGGCACATCATCTGGCCATTCGTTCACCTCGTCGACAGGCACGCCACCACCGGTCAGGCGATTTCGCCGAACGCGAACAGGGTGATGAAGGACCTCCTAGGTCATGCGGAGGAGCTTGGCCTGACGGCTTTGCGCGACGTCATTCTTGAGGCGTTCGACGCCGACCTGCGCAACGGATATGCGCACGCCGACTACGTCGTCTGGAAAGATGGCATACGCCTAAGGAAGCGGAACGGCGGCCAGCCAAAAGTAATTCCATACCTCGAATTTCACATGCGCCTGAACAAGGCCATTTGCTTTTTCCATTCCCTGCACCATGTGATTTCAGCGCATGTTTTGTCTTACGAGGTGCCGGTCAGACTGCAGGGGACGTTCGGCGGTCGAGGGCCGCTTATGCCAATGATCATTCGCTATGACCGAGAGACAGGCATGTTCAACATCGGGTCCGACCACCCAGGAGAGCACCCGGTTGCCCGAAAGTTGGCGGATTGACACCAACTGAACCCGGAACGTTTCGGGAAAAACTCGAAATGCCTGATCGAAAGAATTCAATAGAATAGACGGAGTCCCCCTCGTTCACACCAAGGGGGTCACAGGTTCAATCCCTGTCACATCCACTAGGCCCGACCTTGCTTCCTTAAGCGTGGCCTCAAGTCGCTCCCCAGAATGCTTCCCGGTTTCCTGCCCGATTGAAGGCTTCGCTCCGGGCCATGCATTCGGCGTCGATGCTTTGATCGAATGTCGGGACGCGGGCTGAGGCGATGCTGTGCAAGTAGTACCTCCGATATCTCGAAAATCCCTCGGTACCGGGGGGACCCGCGCGAGCATGTCTTGTCATGCCGTCTCGGATTTTTGTGATGGTCTCAGGTCGCGCGCATCTTCCCACAGGTGAGCGCGGAGCCAAAAGCGCGCGGTCCTCGTTGCTGCGGCAGTCCCTTCAGTGCATGCTGTAGCGAACCTCAGGGGGGCTGATCTTGCGTCTGATACTGGCGGGACTCACCGCGCTTTGCATTGCTCTGCCAACGGCGGCGCAG
The DNA here is from genome assembly GCA_943371945.1 of Azorhizobium sp. AG788. GTDB lineage: Bacteria > Pseudomonadota > Alphaproteobacteria > Caulobacterales > Hyphomonadaceae > UBA7672. The sequence continues at coordinate 9,020 of CALRWU020000019.1, read as the reverse complement.
CCGACCGGCAACACCACGGTGAAGGTCACTCAGGCACCCGACGTGGTCTGGGCGAAGACCATTCGCTACCTGGCCACGCAATCCATCAGTCCCGAGACCCTCGACAAGGAAGCTGGCACCATCACAGCCACGGGCCCGACCAAGCAGGGGGAATGGCTCAAGTGCGACTTCAAGCGCGGGATCATCCACGACGTCCGCTACAAGCTAATGGTCCTCGTCGACAAGGCGGATGACGGCGGCAGCATCGTTACGGTGGCGATGACTGGCGAGGGTCAGAATGCTCGCCGCCGTCGGTTCATTATCATCCCGGTCGGCATGTCTCGTCAGGGCATTGCCTGCCCATCCACGGGTGTGGTGGAGAAGGGTCTAGCGGCGTACCTGTCCGCTCAATAGGGACCTAGTGGATGCTGGCAACTACTTGGTTCCAGTGGCGGGCGACATGGAGGCGAGGGTTAAGCATCGCTTCGCACGACGGTCGACCGTATGGTTCGCTGGCATGCGCATCGCCGCACAATGCCTGATGGGGGCGAGACAATGAAGCTACCTATTCTAGTGGCGGTTCTCACGGTCCTGATTTCAACGGTCGCACAGGCGCAGTCATTCCTGGGAGCCCGGCTGGGCGATAGTGAAGCAGCAGCGATGAAGGCGATGGGGCCCAGCACCGAAGCGGCGGGTGCCGTGGACGGCATGAGGTCCCTGACAAAAGGGAACTCCAGTTCGATCCTGTGCAAGGGTGTTGTAGTAGAAGTCCAAGAGAAGCTGGGTCACAGCTTGGATGATTTTACCTTCGCGGCCTCCGCAGCAGAAGCGAAGTTCGGGCAACCCGGCATTTGGAGGGTAACGCACGATCGGAACGGCTACGGTACATTCAGCATCCTCGAGGTGCGATGGGTGCAGCCTTACGGGTTGTACCGAGTATCGTTCTTCGAAGCCCCCAACCAACCACCTCAGGTGATACGAGCGATGTCTTCAGGCGACGAAGGCTGCGGCACTTAGAGGGGCTCAACGAATGGCAGGGACAGTGAATGTCAGTCAATTAAAGCGATCAGAGGCAAATGGGCAGGGAATGCGTAAGTTGATCGCGTGTGCTGCACTAGCGGCAGGGCTGCTGACGGCCAGCACCGCGAACGCGGCGGACTACTTCGTCGCGTCTTGGGACCTCGACAGCATGATGGTTTTGGACCTCACGACGCTGAAGCGGAACGGGGCCATCGTAACCGTGTGGATGACCCATCGCTTAGCTCATCCCAAAGACACATGGGATTACCTTACCAGCCAGACGCAATTCGATTGTGACGCAGATCGGACGCGGCTGATGGCAGTCGTCCTATATGACGCGAAGGACATGAACTTGGCGTCTGACTTCAGTCCGGGGGAATGGACTCCGATCGTCCCTGAAAGCATATCAGCCGAAGCGGCTGTCGCTGTCTGCAATCCCAAGGCCGTCCCTATTGAGGATCAGGCGGACGGAACGGCGAGCGAGATAGTCCAGCGGTATCGCGACTGGATCGCCAAGGGCGGCAAATCCTGAAGCGCTGGCTACCCGTCGAGCTACCTTCAGCGACGTTGAACGCGGGCCAACACTCCTTTAGCCTCTCCGATGCAGCTGCACCCGCGGACTGCAAAGGACGAAATCAGTGGCGGGAATTTCCTAAAGATATCAAAACCTTGGTGATCAAAGGGGTTAGCCCCCCTCTCCGCCAACCGATAAAGGCAGCCGGCCCGGACGAGGAACCGCCACTCCCGATACTTCCTCGATGGACACCTGCTCGCAGCAGCGCCAGGGCGTCGGCCTGAAGTCTCAGGCTCTGGTCCCCAATGGACGTGAGGGGTAGCTCCATGGCCGACCAAGGCCAAGCGCCTCGAAGTTGCGACCCTCAGCTTTACGTGCTTTCTAGTTGTGATAGGGGTCCGCGGGGGGATGATGCATTGAAGCGGATTGAGTATCGCGGGCTCGATCTGGACCACCTCGTCCTTTCAGCACGCGGCTAGAGACCAGCGGCCTGACTCGTTGTTGCCCGTTCGCGGAGTCCATCATTCCGGCTTCGATTTCAGCCCTGAACCGCGCGGATTCGGTTCCGGTATGTGTTCCATTGATTTCAGATTGCTGCCTGAGCCGATTGATGGGTTAATGGCGGCGATGCGGCAAATGGGGGTGTTGTGGTGTCCAATTGGCTCAGCAATCGGATGGCTTTGACCAGCAGCGCATTCATTGCGGGCGCATTCTTGATTTCAGGGTGCGGCGAAAGCGGAAGCCCCAAGCCTCTCTTTGGGTCCACGAAGATTGATTGCGCCAATGATTCAACGGTCGAAACAGTAAAGAGTATCGCAATAGAACAGGGCATTTTTCTCGACCTTATAAAGCTTAACTCGCCAAAATCGTTCCGTTGGACGAGTGAGATCATGAAGCAATATGACGCGATGTCTTTCATGGGGGACCCGACAATTTTTTGGCTTGGTGATCCAGCCTGGAGGACGGCATGCCAAGAGAACCCGACGTGCGGTAAGGCGTTAGATAGAGTAACTGCACTTGAAGCAGAAATCGCCGACGTGAGGAAATCGGCGGCTGATGCGAAGGCGGCTGCTGATTCGAAGGCGGCTGCTGATGCAGAGTCGGGGAATGTTCCGGTTGATGCGCCACCTTCGCCACCTCTACAGGTTTCTGAGCCACCTGAATTAATTGCCGAGCACCGCATCTCTATTGAGGATTTGAGGAAGGAGCTTAAGAAGCTTAGGTCGTCTATCGACGCTGACTGGGATCGATCATCAAAAACGATTCAATACACACTCACAGACATCGTGACAGTTAGCCGTAACGACGAGCTTCATTCTGTCGGTTGCAAGTCAACGCTTAGTGGGATTATTGCGGAATGGGGTGGTGGCAAGGTGCAAATCGAATATACGGTGGAAAAGACATCTGATGGGGACGCTCTTGTTACGCTACTGGGTGGATAGATTTCGCTCTATCGTGCTTTCTGGCACCTTCGCCTGTCTATCCGTTAGCGGATAGGCGAGATGATCGAACAGATGGGGAGGCCATGACCAAGGACGGGCAACGGGCGCACGCCATCATTCGGGGATGGATCGTAGAGATCATCAAACAGCGTTGCGAGATCGTCGGGATGGCGATGTCGCAGCGGGCCAAGTTCGAGGGGTGGCTCAAGTTCGAGTTGGCGGACGCTGCCCGCCGGAACGGAGCTACGAACGTCAAGTTCGAGCCCCGGCATGCGCCGGGGCGCGCGGACCTTAGTTTCGACCTGGACGGAGTTCGCTGCGTCATCGAACTGAAGACCCCGAACACCAACGAGAGAATTGTGGGCATTGAATCGCCCAGCCGCCCGATCACCCAAAACATAGCCAGCATCGTCGCCGACGCAGCGAAGCTGGCCGCATGTGGGGGAGGCGTGATCGCCTTCATCATGTTTCCGCTGAAGACGGGCAGCGATGCTTGGACGAAGTATTTGGACCGGTTGGGCGATGGTGTGGGTCAGAAGCTCTCCCAGGACGAGCACGTCAGCCGCGAGACGGTCGCTCTACCCAATGGTGGAGAAGCTGACGTGGCCGTCGTGACCTTCGGGGTGCCGGGACGCTGACGAAGCAACGTCCTTGACGCTGTGGCGACCCATGGCACCGATGCCGTCGACCAGCCCAGCATGCCTCATGCTTGTGATGTGTATGGTTTTGCGACAACCATGCTGGGGGTTATTGCTGATCTGGTGGGACGACAATGCGACCGATGTCGAAGTTGACGGCGCATTCAAACAGCCGTCCGCACCAAATTCTCGGGCAAACTCTCAGTTCCATGTGAAGGCATCGGCCTGCTTCAAGATTGCTTGCTCATGGCCGGAAGGCTGCGATGGGCAGAGGGGGAACAATGATTTCAATGAAATCGCTATTGAATCGTCGCGTAGCGACAGTCCTCGTGATCACTACGATTATATTGATCGTGGTGATCATCGGCGCATACTTCACACTCAACAGTAAACGCGATCAGAAGCAAAATGAAAACGCATCAGAATTGCTCAGTGATGATCGGTATGAGGCCGATTATCCTCGACGCAAATACGACATTTACCCCGAGACCGTAAGGTCCCTCATTAGAGAGGTAGATATTTTGAAGGATAAGTGTCGAGGGGGTTCCGGAGACGATCCGGCCACGTGGAGGGAATGTGAAACGCTCGATGTGCGAGGCGAATCTCTAAGGAAGCGCGGCTGGTGTTGGGGGCCTGACGACGCATTCGGTTACCAAAAAACTTGGATGACGTGTGAAACTGCTGCGCCAGCCAAGTTAACTCTCGACCAGGCATGGCTGGTTGGTGTCTGGGTGGCTACCTCTATTCCCCCCGTCGAGACAGCGGAAACGCTCTGTGGGACAGACAACTTCATTCGCTTCCAAGCGGAAGGAACGTATGAGGTTTACGAAAAAGGGGGGGTGTTTCAGGTCTTGGATGGGGAGATCAAGTTCCAGCAGACAAGGCAATGGGAAATGGGAGTCGACGGAGAAACGGCGGTATCGGAAGCCCCCTCTGTAGAGTCCGCAGAGCGTCGTGACGATCTCTTAATTCTGGGCGGAAAACCATATTTTAGGTGTCCGGAGCAAGTCGACTAGGCGATCCTCGCCCTTCGGACAGCTTCCCCCCGATACCCAGTGCCGAGCGACCGAACCCAGTGCGTCTTTCCGACCTGCTCGACCAACCCTCCCGGCACCCTGAGCCGAAGATAGAACACCCTTCCCCGGACGATCAGACCTGAGGGTTGCCGCCTGGATCGTGGTCCGGATGGTCGGGATGACGGTAGCCGGGACCGCCGAGACGGTCGAGGGAGCCGTTCAGACGGTTCAGGGCCGTTGTGACACACGGCTGTGCTACAGCCGGGATCGTCGGAAAGCCTTATGGGATAACGGTTTGAGGGGTCTTCGGAAGGGCCGTTGTGACACACGCCTGTGTCACAGAATGGGTCCTGATTGCCATCAACCCCTTGTCCAATAAGGGATTGGTGGAGCCGAGGGGAGCGGCCCAGGGCATTTGTAGGCTTGGCCTCCCGGCTCATTGGTTCACGGTCTCCAGACGGCTTTCCTGACCGTTCATGGACCGTCTGATGCGCTGCACGGAGGCCGTGGATACGCCGGTCAGCTTGGCGGTGGTGCGGATGCTCTGACCGTCTCGGAGGGCCTTCTTGACCCTCTCCAGGCGGTAGACGGGCATCGGGGGGCGACCGAACCGGACACCCTTGGCGCGGGCGCGATCGACCCCGGCTTTGACCCTCGACACGATCATCGACCGCTCGAACTCGGCGAAGACCCCCAACATGCCGAAGAGCATCCTGCCCGAAGGCGTGCTCGTATCGAGGGCCTGCTGATGCAGGAACAGGTCGCAGCCCTGGGCCTGGAGATCGGACAGGAAGCCGACCAGATCGCTCAGCGATCGGCCCAGGCGATCGACGCTCCAGGCCATCGCGATGTCGATCTCGCGCCGCGCGACGGCCTTGAGCAGAGCGTCGAAGCCAGGACGCTGGTCCCGGCCCTTGGCCCCGGAGATGCCTTCGTCGGTGAAGACCTCGACGATGGTCCAGCCGGATCGGGTGGCGATGTCCTGGAGGGCGGAGAGTTGGTTTTCGACCGTTTGCTGGTCGGTGCTGACTCGGGCGTAAATGGCGGCTCTCTTCATCTCCGAGACGATCTCACGGATCGCCATAGCGTCAAGGATTTCCAGCCATCGAGGTCATCATGGCCAAGCCCAAGATGCGCCCGCCCACGCACGAGGAGTTCGTCTTCCACGTCCGTGCGCCATCCCTCTCCTACAGCTTCGGCCTCCAGCATGACCGGGGGCGAAGGGAGGTCGAGCCGTTCGACGAACAGGCGGCGGTCCACTTCGTGACCGAGTGCATCTGGCCTGACCGCTTCAAAGGCCGGGAAGGCAAGGTGACGATCTATCCCGAACCGGCCCTGGCCGATCCCAAGCTGCTCGACAAGGACGACGTGCGCCGGAAGTGGATCGGCTATGTCCACGCCACCAAGGGCGACTTCGAGACCGTCATCTGGTTGCCGCCCCAGGCCGTCTGGCGACTGGGCGAGGCGATGGCCTCGGGCCTGATCCGCTCGATGCTCACCAACGGTCTGATCGAGCCGCGTGGCATGAACCGGGTGACTACCGCTTCCTTCTATGGGCCGGAGTTCGATCCGGTCGAGTATGTCGGCTGACCCCGTGACCTAATCAGATCGATCTGATCAGGCCATTTCTGGCCAAAACCGCCGTTGTTTTCACATGGGTTTTTTCCCCGCCTGCCGAGGGACTTCTGACACAGGCGTCGGGAGGGGTGTGGGGACGGCCTGGGCGCCGTCGGCGCCGTTACCCGTGTCGGCGTGCTCGGGGCGCCTGCGGCGCATTGGGGCTGAGAGATTCTGGAGCGGCAGCAGGTAAGAGGTACGGCGGCGAAGGCCCGCCGAGCGGGAGCGACAGCGGCCTCGTCGTCGTCCGGCGCCCGAGCTTCAGCGAGTGGGGCCGCGTTCCAAGTCAGTCGATCTGGCTGAAGCCCTCTGGGCAGACCCGCCTCATCAAACGGGAGGCAGGCTCTTGGCCGCCTTCGGCAGCCCTCCGCCCACCTGCGGCAGCGGAAAGTCGCCTACGGCCTCTGGCCTCGCCGCCTCGCGGCCAAGGCGTCAGCCGCCAGGTTGTGCCTCCCGTGGGTGGGTTGCGCAGCGAACGGTTTCGGTTGAGACCACGGCATGCGTCTTGTCCTAATCCTCATCGCCCTCCTGGTAAGCGGATGCGCCATTCGGCCACCTGCCCAAGATCAGCCATTGAGAGTTGCCACCTGGAACTTGGAGTGGCTGGCCGAGAAGGACGGCGCCGGGTGTCGGCCTCGGACCGGGGCCGATTACGCCGCCCTCAAGGAGTTCGCCGACGGCCTCGATGCGGACGTCATAGCCTTCCAGGAAGTTGAGAGCGTCGCAGCGGCCCAGCGGGTGTTTGACCCGGCCCGTTATGAAATCGTTTTCGAAACGCGACTGACACCGGTCACGACCTACGCCTGTCGCGGCAGACCGGGCCTCTTCAGCGTCCGCCAAGCGGTGGGGTTTGCGGTTCGAAAGGGACTGAGGTTTGATCGTTCGCGCGACCTAACCGAGCTTGGCTTGGACAATCCGGACCTCCGAACCGGAGTTGACCTCACGGTCCACCCGAAACACGGCAGACCGCTTCGACTGCTCGTCATCCACCTCAAGTCAGGATGTTCATCAGGCAGCACGAACGACGCCTGTTACACGCTCCGGCGACAGGTGCCGGTGCTGGAAGGGTGGATCGACGACCGGGCAAAGGAGGACCTCCGGTTCGCGGTTATGGGCGATTTCAACCGACGCTTGGCCGCGCCCGGAGATGATGTCTGGCTTGAGATCGACGATGGCGATCCTACGAATGCCGACCTCACCCTGGCCGCTGGAGAGCAGTCTGCTACCTGTGACCCACGCTATGGTCAGTTCATCGACCACATCGTCTTGGATCGACGGGCGGGCGCAGACCTGGCTGACTTCACTGAAGCGACTTACAGCGGGCCGCGGCTCTCAGATCACTGCGCTATTGTGGTGGCCCTAAAATAGCACCGCGCAGCCTGCGAGCCGGTCGCTTCGATGTCATAGAAGATCAGGGCCATCCCCGTTTACCAGTCGCTCGCCCCAGTCGCGACCTCCGTTCGGACCGTCCCGACCTTCCCTGAAATATCCGCGTACCGATAACGTTCAAATGTGGATGATTGGTCCCATTGCGGGGGCATACTTCTGTTCAGCCCACGTTGGTTTAGGAGAACGTCCTCTACTTTCGTTATGATCCCGATCCGATACCAGCGTCGCAAGAAAGCAAGCAATTCATCTCGATCAGTGAACTGCCGCTCGAAAAGTCGTTCGCGAATGACCCGAACTGGCAAAATGTGGTCTTTCACCAAGTGAACATCGGTCCGCTCATTGTCGATGGCTGATTGTGCGCTATCCGAAATCCAGTCAGCAGCCAGCAGCGCCGCCCGGTGTTTGATTGGACAGGGCTTGTTTAGCCAAATTGGCGTCCCTGCGCGGTTTAGAAAGGGCCCACCGGTTTCGTACGCGAACCATGTGTCGAGAAATGTCCGTAGCGTACCTGGGGTGCGATCATGGTGGCTTGCCATCACCTGGATGAATCCCAAGTAGACCTCAGCGAGCGCGGTGGCTGGAGTTTTTTCCATAGTTTTCGTCCTTCCTGGTGGGCCTTGGTGGCCTTCTCGACCACATCGCCTTGGATCGACGTGCGGGCGCAGACTTGGCTGATTTCATTGAAGCGAGCTACAGCGAGCCGCAGCCAAGGAAGGCGACCAAGCCGACCTATTCATCGAAGGTGCCACGGCTGAGGTGGCGACTCCAGCAGGACTGACCTTTCTGATAGATTTCAGCATCATAGGAGCGCCAAACCGTTTTGATCCGGTCCAATGACTTCAAAGGCTTAGCAGTTTGTGTCAAACTTTTTGGCCGCCCCCTAACGCAGCGAAGGCCCCGCCATTTCCAGCGAGGCCTGGTCGAGCAGGTACAAGGTCAATTTAACCTATGACTCGTGCGCACCACTGGCGGGAGCTACTCCCATAAAATGCGGCAGGGCTGATTGCCTGAAAGTCGGCGCGATCCTCGGCTGAGACATCGACCGCAAAAACCCTGAACGCGGCGACCTCGACGTGTTCTCGAAATTCTGAAAGGCGCGCAGGAAGAAGTTTGCGAAGAGGCGCTCGCGGCCAAGCTCTTCCAGCTTTCAAGGATTCCGGCGGCTCATCCGGGTCACCGAGAAAGTTCCGATGGTCGAAATAGCCTACCGCCAAACACTATCGAGGCCGAACTTCCCTGGCCTAGTCATTTCGCCGATTTCGCAATTGTCGGGATAAATCACTGCCTCCGTTATCACGATGTGTTTGTCTCCAGAACGATCCTTCGCTCTAAATCTCATGGCGATGTTATATGGGGCCTCACTTGGCGGGAGGGCGTAGGTTTCCATGTGATTAAACGAACTTGG
>CALRWU020000018.1:0-15282 GCA_943371945.1 Azorhizobium sp. AG788 | reverse complement strand
TATCCACAATTGCTGTATGGCAGCGCGTCCACACCCGGCCCCCCACCTGCGTCCTGTTTCCCGCAATCGGGACGGCCCGCCCGATACGAAACGATTCCCATGCCCTTCCCCGCTGTCCATCCCGCGCTTGACCGCGCCCTTTCCGCGCGTGGCTATGCCGAGCCGACGCCTGTCCAGCTCGCTGTTGTCGAAGCCGACCAGAACCCGGATCGTCGCAATGCCGACCTGCTGGTCTCCGCCCAGACCGGTTCGGGCAAGACGGTGGCCTTCGGCCTCGCCATGGCCTCCAACCTTCTTGGCACGGCCGACCGCTTCGAACGCGCCTCCAAGCCGCTCGCCCTCGTGATCGCGCCGACGCGCGAACTGGCGATCCAGATCGGCCGCGAGTTTGATTGGCTCTACGCCGACACCGGCGCGAAGATCGTGCAGTGCGTTGGCGGCATGAGTGTCCGCGGCGAACAGGGTCAGCTCGAGCGCGGCGCCCACATCATCATCGGCACGCCGGGCCGCCTCAACGACCACCTCGATAAAGGCTATCTCGACCTCTCCGATCTGCGCGTCGCGGTGCTCGACGAAGCCGACGAGATGCTCGATCTCGGTTTCCGCGAAGAACTCGAAACGTTGCTGACCGCGACGCCGGAATCGCGCCGCACCTTGCTGTTCTCCGCCACCATCGCGCGCGGCATCGCACTGCTCGCGAAGAACTACCAGCGCGACGCCCTCCGCATCGATACGACCAGCGCGACGGAGCCGCATGGCGATATCGACTATCGCGCCATCCGTATCATGCCGGGCGATGTCGAACGTGGCGTCGTCAATGTGCTGCGCTTCTACGATCCGGAACGCGCGCTCGTATTCTGCCACACGCGCGAAGCCGTGCGTCACCTGCACGCTGCCCTGCGCGAGCGCGGTTTCCATGCCGTGTCGCTCTCAGGAGAAATGGGCCAGCGCGAACGCAACGAAGCGCTGCAATCCCTGCGCGATGGCCATGCCAAGGTGTGCGTCGCGACCGACGTCGCCGCGCGCGGCCTCGACCTCCCCAATCTGAGCCTGGTCATTCACGCGGACCTGCCGACCAACAAGGCCACCCTGCTCCACCGCTCGGGCCGCACCGGCCGCGCCGGCAAGAAGGGCGCGTCCGTCCTGCTTGTGCCGCACATCAAGCGCCGCCGCACCGAAGCGGTGTTGCAGTCCGCCAACATCACCGCCACCTGGGCCGGCCCACCCAGCGCTGACGAGATCCGCGCGCAGGATCGCCAGCGCCTGCTGCAACACCCCGCGCTGACCGCCACGATCGACGAAGACGATCAGAAGCTCGCGCGCCAGATGGCCGAAACGGTTACGGCTGAACAACTCGCCGGCGCGCTGATCGGCCTGCTCCGTGCTGACCTGCCCGAACCTGAAGACCTCTCCGACGACGCGCGCATGCGCGACACGCAGAGCCGCGAGCCGCGTGAACGCCCGGAACCCAGGTCGCGCACGGAACGTGGCTTCGTCGAATCCGAAGGCGATGGCGTCTGGTTCCGCATGAATGTCGGCCGCAGCCGCAAGGCCGATCCGAAATGGATCCTGCCGCTGATCTGCCGCCTCGGTCAGGTGACCAAGGCCGAGATCGGCCCGATCCGCATCTTTGATGACGAAACCAAGTTCGAGATCGTCGGCCACGCTGCATCGGCCTTCGCCGACGCCGTGAAGCTGACCAGCGACGAAGAAGTGCAAATTGAGCCGAGCAGCGCTCCGCGCGCTGGTGAAACTACACACCCGCTGCGCGCCAAGCGTGATGGCTTCCGCGCCGACCGCGCGCCCCGTGAAGATCGTCCCAAGCGCGACTTCGGCGATCGTCCGCCCCGCGAGAAACGCGATTTCGGCGACCGCCCTGCTCGCGAACCGCGCGGCGATGCGCGACCACCGCGTGAAGACTTCAAGCAGACCGCCCGCGACGAAGCCCGCGCCGCGCGTTACCAGCAGCGCGACAATGAACGCGCCAAGCTCGCGTCAGACCCGGTCTATGCATCGCTTGGTACGCCCGAAACGACGCGTCCCAGCAGCCCGCCGCCGAAGCACCCGAGCGGCATGAACCGCAAGGAGCGCCGCGACGCCGCCCGCGCCGAAGGCAAGATCGCGCCGCTGGGCGTCGAAACGCCGAACCGCTCGGAGACACCCAAGCGCACCTGGACGCCGGATGCAGACCGCGCTCCCCGCGGAGACCGCACGGAACGGCGCCCACGTCCGGATGGCGCGCGCAGCGAATACACAAAGCCCGAGGGCTTCAAGCCGCGCGGCGCCAAGCCCGCTGATGGCAAACCGTTCAAGGCGCGTGGCGACAAGCCCTTCAAGGCCCGCGGTGACAAGCCGTTCGGCAAACCGTTTGCCGGAAAGCCGGGCGGAAAGCCCTTCCGCGGTAAACCGGCTGGCAAGCGCGACTCGCGCGGCTGACCGCGAAGCCGAGCGTCAGCCAATCGACTGCGCAGCGATCTCGAATGATCGCAGCCGCTTCTGGTGATCCCAGATCGAGCCCGTGACCATCAGCTCATCCGCGCCCGTGCGCGCGATGAAATCGGCAATGCCGCGTTTCACTTTCTCAGGACCGCCCACTACCGAACATGACAGCGCCTGCGCAATGCCGTGCTCCACCATCGGATCAAGCTGCAGACCAAGCTTGGGTGGCGGCATCTTGCCGGGGCGACCGAGGCGCAGGTTGGCGAAGGCCTGCTGGATCGATGTGAACTGCAACTTGGCGTCTTCGTCCGTCTCAGCGGCGATCACGTTGAGCCCGAGCATCACGTAAGGTGTCTGCAGACGCGGCGACGGTTTGAAGTTCGAACGATAGATGTGGATCGCATCCATCATGTCGCCGGGCGCAAAGTGCGACGCGAACGCGTATGGCAGCCCAAGGTGCGCTGCAAGTTGCGCGCCGAACAGCGACGACCCCAGAATCCACATATCCACCTGGGCCCCTGACCCCGGCACGGCCTGAATCGTCTGGCCCGGCACGGGAGGCTCGAACCAGTTCATCAGCTCCACGACGTCCTGCGGGAATGTATCCGCCCCGCCCATGTAGCGGCGCAGGGCGCGCATGGTGGCCTGATCGGTTCCAGGCGCACGACCGAGCCCCAGATCAATTCGGCCGGGGTGAAGTTCCGCCAGCGTGCCGAAAGCCTCGGCCACCATCAGCGGCGCGTGGTTGGGCAGCATGATCCCGCCAGAGCCGACGCGGATCGTGCTGGTGCCGGCCGCAACATGCGCGATCACCACAGCTGTCGCGGCGCTGGCGATCCCCGGCATGTTGTGGTGTTCCGCCAGCCAGAAGCGGTTGTACCCCAGCTTCTCGGCATGGCGCGCCAGATCGAGGCTGTTCTGCAACGCCTCCCGGACGGTTGAGCCTTCGACGACAGGGGCGAGATCTAGAACGGACAGCTTTGTCATGGCCGACATATAGGCGTTGCCGCGCGAGGCGCTAGGATGCGGAACTCAATGACGGGTGCAGATTCGGTGACAGAAGCAGACGGGATGGGCCCCAAGGGCATGGCTGCCGCGCAGATTGCGCGGGAGTTCTTCGGCGTCCAGCTGCATTACGCGGATGTGCTGTCAGCAAAGGCAGACATCTCTCTGGTCGAGGCGATAACCTTTCACACCAATTTTCACCGGCTCTTTGCCTATGGAAATCTGTCCAAACAACCCGCCGATCCGGATTTCCTGAGCCTCGCAGAACGGATCGCCGAAATCCGCGAACCTGACGGCCGACTCGACGCGTTGGTTCACGCCTACGCCGATCGCCCGCCAGACCCATGGCCGTCTGACCGATTCCAGTTCGGCAATCACTTCGCCTGCGAAGCGCCGAATGACTCTGGCGTCGTCCGCATCCATTTTCGCAATCGCTTCAACGAAGACGCGCACGGCCCACTGCACGCCTCCAATTTCGAGCAGCGTCGCGCAGAACTGACGACGATGTTCGCGACAGTCGTGAAGCGTTGGCCGGGGTCAAAAGCCGTCGTCGGTCAGTCCTGGCTTTACAACACGGAAGGCTATCGCCGCCTATTCCCGGCCGCCTATTCCGAGTCGCGTACGGCGGTGACGGGTCCACGGCCGATCCACGGCCTGTCGACCTGGGGCCAGTTCCTCGATTTCCGCGGGCGCGCCAAGCCGGCCATTGTTGAGGCGTTCAAACGCAACCTCGCCGCGCTGAATGTCGAACAGCCCTGGCTCAGCTTCCCGTATCAGGTGCTGACCACGGCAGCGCCGATCGAAGCTTTCCGAGTTGAGTACGGCGTCTAGCCGATCCGCGTCAGGCCTTTGGCATAGCGCTTCCAGTTCTCGACATAGTGCAGCGCCGAACCCGTTATGCCCTGGATCTGCTGCTCCGTCAGTTCACGCACAACCTTGCCGGGAGCGCCCATCACCATCGAGCCATCGGGAATCACCTTGCCTTCCGTGATCAGCGAGTTCGCGCCGATCAGGCAGTTCTTCCCGATCTGCGCGCCATTGAGGATGATCGAACCGATCCCGATCAGCGTGTTCTCCCCGATCGTGCAGCCATGCAGCATCACCATATGGCCGATCGTGCAGTTGGCGCCGATGGTCAGCGGCATGCCGACATCGGTGTGAAGCACCGAACCGTCCTGGATGTTGGTGTTCTCGCCGATGGTGATCGGATCGTTGTCGCCCCGCAGCGTCGCGTTGAACCAGATGCTGGCGTTCTTCTTCAGGATCACGCGCCCCATCACGCTGGCGCTTTCGGCGATCCAATGATCGCCCTCCGCCTCGGGCCGCACGCCATCAAGATCGTAGATCGCCATCCGATTGTTCCTTTTCGGTCACGCTCACGCACGAAGTAATCCAGTAACTGCAAACGACTCGAAACGCGGCGCCGTTGTCATGCCACTGCAACAATCCGCGCCAAAGCAGACAAACACGCAGTCCGCGCGGAACTGTATCTTTATAGTTCCGTTAATGCGGTTCTAGTCTACGTCTAGGGAAGCTGATTCGATGTCGACCGCCGCTGGCGCTGATCGGAATCGAGAACGGGGAAATGGATTGAGTCGACCGCACACGGTTGCACCATCCGTCTACGCTGCAGCAGGCCGCTTCATGCGGCGGCCGCCACCTCCCATAATTGTTGCATCCCGGCTCAATCCGAACCGGCTCGTCCAACGCCGCGGCGCCTTACAGGCCTGCGGCGTTTTTGTTTTCTGCCTGCCTCACACCGACTGACAGAGGAGTACCTCCATGGGTAAAAGATCCGCCGTCCGCCGCGTCCGCGCCGAGTATGAAGGCCGTCGTGGCCGTGACAATGGCGCTGTTCATCTCAGCGTCATCGAAGGCGGATGGGATCCCGTGGCAGACGACCAGCGCCATGCGCGAAAACGGAAGCGAGCACCGGCGCAGAACACTCACCAGCACACCGAGCACCGCGAACCGCAACGCGAGCAGGCCTACGTCAAAAACGTCATGCCGAAGTCAGAGGGCCAGGCGCGGCTGATCGAAGCCATCGAACGCTCGAACCTCGTGCTCGCGCTGGGACCCGCCGGCACCGGCAAGACCTATCTCGCCATCGCCAAGGCGGTGGAAGCCCTGCGCGCCGGCAAGATCGGCCGCATCGTGCTCTGCCGTCCCGCCGTCGATGCCGGCGAAAACATCGGCTTCCTGCCCGGCGACATGGAAGAGAAACTCGCCCCCTATCTACGCCCCCTCTACGACGCCCTGCAGGACCGCATGTCGGCCAAGCAGGTGAAGGCTATGATCGCTGAAGGCCAGATCGAGATCGCCTCCGTCGGCTTCATGCGCGGCCGCACGCTCAATAACGCTTTCATCGTCGTCGACGAGGCGCAGAACTGCACCTACGTCCAGCTCAAGATGATCCTCACGCGCCTCGGCTGGAACTCGAAGATGATCGTCACGGGCGACCCGGCACAGTCTGACCTCTTGCCCGAGCTCTCAGGCCTCGCGCCAATCGCCGACCGCATCGAGTCGCTCGGCGGCGATGTCGGCGTTGTCCGCCTCCAGCAGGGTGACGTCGTCCGCCACCCCCTCGTCGCCAAGATGCTGGACGTTCTCTAGCCATAGTTACCCCCACTGTGCACCAGAGGCCGGCCCCTCACGGGGCCGGCCTCTACGCTTCTTGACCCCAACCACAACACTACTTTCGGTTGCGCGCGCCTTGAGTTGTAAAATGGCGGGACAGCGATATGCCCGACAGTGGTGTTCTCCCTTTTCGTATCCTCGACCTGACCGCCGCAAATCCGATAGCTCGGGCGGATCCCTATCCCCGCCTCGCTGAATTGCGGGCGCAATGCCCGCTGCATCGCGACGAAGCCGGCGGCGCTTGGCTGATAGGGCGGATGGCTGACGCCCGCGCCATCTTCGCCGACAACTCCCATTGCAAGAACCCCGACAAGGCCGAACCTGCCGCCATCGCCATCCGCCGTCGACGCTCCACCGTGCCGGACGGCCTCGCCTTTCCGGACGACCAGCGCGCCTCGATACTGGAGCTCGATGGCGACGAGCACGCCCGGGTGCGCGGACCACTTGTGCAGGCGCTGTACGCCCGAATCCGCATTTTCGAACCCGAATGCATCCGCATCGTGGACGCAGCGCTGGATCGCCCCGCCGGTCGGACCGAATTCGACCTCATGAAGGAACTCGCCGAGCCCGTCCCGGTCGCATGCATTGGCGCAATCCTTAGGGTACCACCCGAAACGCTGGCGACCTTCCGTACATGGCTGGATGGCATCGTGCAGACCTTCAACCCGAACCGCACGCCCGCTGATGTCGCGGCTCTGGTCACATCTTCAAACGGCCTCGCCCACTATATCCGCAGCCGCTTCGCCGACGCGAAAGTGAATCGGCCCGACGACCTGTTCGGCGACATGGCGAGATTGCAAGCCGCCGGCGCGCCTCTCTCGGACACGGAGATCACCTATAACATTCGTGGACTGTTGATCGCCGGCAATGTCACAACGACTGACCTGATCGGCAACGCCGCGCGCCTGCTGCTTACCCACCCCGACCAGCTCGCCCTCCTCTGCGCCGACCCGTCGCTCTGGCCCAACGCCGTGGAAGAAGCCTTGCGCCACGAACCGCCCGTCGACTGCAACTGGCGCATCGCCACACACGACATGGATCTGTCGGGCTGCCCCGTACACACAGGCGCGGCGCTCAACGTCTTCATCCGCTCCGCCAACCGCGACGATGCTGCCTTCCCGGAAGCCGCGCGGTTCGACGTGACGCGTCCGCGCGCTTCCCGTCATCTCGCATTCGGCGGCGGCGCGCACATCTGTCCCGGAGCGCCACTCGCGCGGATGGAGGCGAGACACCTGCTGTCCCGCCTGTTCCTTCGCTACCCAGGCTTGCGTCTTGCTGACCCTGCTGCGCCGCCGCAATGGCGCAGCCTCCCTGGATTTCGCGGACTCGAAAGCCTGCGTGAGCGCCTGAAATAGCCGGTTCAGAAGCCTAATAGCGGTGAGCCGTCGATATGAACGAAAACTGGGGGAACACCTTCGTCCCCCTGCCGTTTCATCTGCACACACAGACAACCCACCCAGAGGCCGCCATGTCCCTTATGAAAACGACGTTCTGCGCCTTGGTCGCAAGCGCCTCGCTCGCCGCCTGCAGCACCATGGACGGTTGGGATCCCTCGCAACGCAACGCGGCGATCGGCGGAGCCCTCGGTGCTGCTGCAGGCGCGGCAGTTGCCGACGACGACCTCTCCGGCGCGCTGATTGGTGGGGCGCTCGGAGCGGCGGTTGGCTACTATACCGGCTGCCAGGAACAGGGCGGCTGCTTTGTCGGCGGCAAACAGGTCGCCTCGCGCGACCAGATTACTTACGACCGCAACGCGGGCCGCTACTACTACGTCGATCCGGCCACCGGCCGGACGTATTGGGACAATGGTGAATTCCGGGGTTAGACGGTTTGGGTAACCGTTGAGCTTCAACGCGATCCATCGCACAGTCCTCCCGTCATCCAGGACCGGGAGGGACTATGAGGATCGCGTTTGGTTTGGCCGTTCTTGCACTGGCAGCGTGCCAATTGCCTAATAGCTTCCACAACGCGATTCCTGCAGCACCACCTGGTCTCACGCCGTCTCCGGGCGAGGTCATCGCTGCCTCCAAGACATCAGAATGGCGAGCCCTCGATCCCGAAAACACGCTGTACATGGACTTCCCCGGAAAGGGTCGGGTCATCATCGAGATGGCGCCGAACTTCTCCCCTAATCACGTCGCGAACGTCAAAGCGCTTTCGCGCGAAGGCCACTTCGTCAACGGCGCGGTTACGCGCGTTCAGGACAATTTCGTGAGCCAGTGGGCGCAGGCCGCCGAGCCGCCACGCCCGCCAAAAACTGGGGTCGAAAAACTCAACGCCGAATTCACCCTGCCCCGCAGCGCCATCAGGAATTTCGACGTGCTGCCCGACCCCGACACCTATGCGCCGGAAGTCGGCTTCATCAATGGCATGTCCGCGGCGCGAGATGCCGAGCGCGTCTGGCTGACGCATTGCTATGGCATGGTCGGCGTCGGTCGCGACAGCGATGAGAACTCAGGCGGCGGTACGGAACTTTACGTCATCATCGGCCACAGCCCGCGCAATCTCGATCGTCAGCTCACCATGCTGGGCCGCGTCGTGCAGGGCATGGAGATCATGTCGTCCTTCCCGCGCGGCACGGGAGACGCTGGCTTCTACAAGACGCCGGAAGAATACCAGCGCTACGCCGACATCAAGGTCGCCTCGGACCTACCGCCAGAACAGCGCACCCCGCTGGAAATCATGAAGACCGATAGCGAGAGCTTTGCCACGCTGGTGAACTCGCGGCGCTGGCGGAAGGATGATTTCTACAAGAATCCTGTCGGCCGCATCGGCCTCTGCAACGTCACCGTTCCGGTGCGACCGGCAACTCCGGCATCTTGAACTCTGGACGCTGGTAGGCTGGCGGCATCTCCGGCATCGGCGTCAGCTGCTGCCGGCCCGGCGGGTCAATCACATCGCGCAGCAGGTATCCCGTCAGAAGGATCACGCCGAGGATAAACAGCGCGATCAGCATGAGGATGATCACGCGCAACGAGCGCTGGACGAACCGCTCGATGCTGCCGAGGTCGCCGATCTCTTCCGGATCCCAGGTCGACAACAGGACCCACAGACTGACGCCGCACAACACCGTGCCCACGGGCACGATAAGCGCGAGCGCCGCCGACTCGATCCAGATGATCACGCGAGCGAACGGCCTCCCGCGCAGCAGGCCAATACCGCCGATGAGCGACAGTATAAAAGACGCCGCGCCCAGCAATCCAAGCACGCTGCCAATCGCGACCATCTCGTCGGTGTAGGCTGGGTCTGGCCGCGCGGCGTAGCCGGCCAGCAGGAGGCCGAACACACTCAGCCCCACCGCCCCGAACACGACGTGGCACCACGCCAGAATTTTCAGCCGCAGCTTCACCCCACGCCCCCGCGACCGTTCCCACCCAAAATTCCCGGTGCATCATGCCCGCACCCGCGCTATTAGGGCCGGCATTCCAGACGGGACAAGCCATGACTTTAGCGATTTCCACACTGATCAAGGACGCCAGCGCCCAGACGCTTGGCGCACTCGGCGGCATCCTGAAAAAAGGCGCCGACCACGCGGCCGCGCACAAACTGCCGGAGGAAGTGTTCCTCAACTTCCGCCTCTTCCCCGACATGTTCCCGCTGTCGCGTCAGGTTCAGATCGCGACAGACGGCATGGCGCGTGGGGCCGCTCGCCTTCTCGGCGCAGACCTGCCGTCTTTCCCCGATATCGAAACGTCGTTCGCGCAACTCATCGAGCGCACGCAGAAAGCCACCGCTTACGTGCAGGCTGCGTCAGCGGAAGTGATGGACGCCCGCGCGCAGACTGTCGTCAACATTCCGATCGGCGGCGGTCAGGAAATGCCGATGACTTGTGCGGCCTACCTGCAGTCCTTCGTCTTCCCGAACGTCTATTTCCACGCGGCGACGGCGTACAACATCCTGCGCCATAACGGCGTCGCGCTCGGCAAGCGCGACTACCTGCGCCCGCCGGGCTGAAACCAAGTGGGCTGACGCCAAAGCGTCATGCAATAGTCGTAACCCTCTCCTGTCAAAAGGGGTATGCGCATGACCTTCATCGTTGACCGTCGCCGCCTGCTTGCCGCCGGAGCCTCCGGGCTCCTGCTGGCCGCACTGCCCGGCCGCGCCTACGCAACGCCTACTCAGGGCTTCACGCATGGCGTCGCCTCAGGCGATCCCGGACAGACGCGCGTCGTGCTGTGGACGCGCTTCGTCTCGGGCTCGCCAACCCCGCTTCGCGTCGAAGTTGCTGACGATGAAGCCTTTAGCCGCATCGTGATGACCGGCGAAGTCGAGGCCTCGCCCGCGACAGACTTCTGCGCCCACGCCATCGTCGAAGGCCTCGCGCCCGGCCGCTGGTATTTCTACCGCTTCGTCTCGCCCGACCGTCAGGTCTCGACGACTGGTCGCACACGCACCCTGCCCACCGGCAATGTCGATCGCTTCCGCATCGCGGTCTTCTCCTGCTCGAACGGCACGTCCGGCTGGTTCAACGCCTACGCCCACGCCGCCGCGCGTGACGACATTGATCTCGCCATCCACACTGGCGACTACATCTACGAATCCCCACTGACCCGCGCCGACGCCCAGCCCGGCATCGCCGCTGCGCGTGGCCTCGCGCCTCCCGGCGAAATCGTCCACCTCGCCGACTATCGCCAGCGCTATGCCAGCTATCACGCCGACCCGGACCTGACCGCCCTGCACCAGCGCCTCCCGATGATCGCCGTGTGGGACGATCACGAGACGGCCAACAACAGCTGGCGCGATGGCGCCAGCGCGCATGATCCCGCGACCGAAGGCGACTGGTTTGCACGGCGCTCTGCCGGCCTGCGTGCGTGGCGCGAATGGCTGCCGATGCACAGCGACTGGTACGGCACGCATCGGATCGGAAATCTCGCGACGCTGTTCCGGATGGAGACGCGCCTGCTCGGCCGCACGAAGCAGCTCGACGACGACCTGGACGCCGTGTTCGCTGCAGACGGCGATCTCAGGTCGCGGCTGTCTGCCTTCAAGGCGGGCCCACTCGCCGACCCCAACCGCGCCATGATGGATCCGCAGCAGGAGCAATGGCTGGCCGACGGCCTCGCCGCCTCGGTGTCAGCCTCAACCCGCTGGCAGATCCTCGTCCAGCAGGTGATCGTCGGCGCCACCCGCTTCCCGAAAGCGACTGACGCCTGGATCAAGGGCGGCATCACGCCGGAACTCCGCGCCGAACTCGACAAGCGCGAGATGCTCACCGCCGCCGGCATGCCCTATTCCCTCGACAAATGGGACGGCTATCCCGCCGCGCGGACGCGCCTCTACGACGCCGCACGACAGGCCCGCGCTAACCTCGTCACGCTCACCGGCGATAGCCACAACGCCTGGGCTTTCGACCTTGGCGACGAAGCCGGCGCGGTCGGCGTCGAGTTCGCGGGTCAAAGCGTTTCGTCCTACGGCTTCGAACGCCGATTCAACGGCGACGCCGCCCGCCTCGCATCCGACTTCATGGCCGCGAACCCGAACCTCAAATGGATGGACACCAGCCAGCGCGGCTACTTCACGCTCGACATCCGCCCCGACCGGATCGACACGGAATTCGTCTTCGTCCCGGCGATCGGCGGACGCAACGCTGCAGAGACCGGCCGCAAGCGCCTTGGCGTCGACTACGGCGCGCGGAAACTCACAGCCTAGATCGCCAGATCCAGCGCAATCCGCCAGAACTCTGTCCGCGCGCCTTCGACACCGAAATCATTGTCGGACACCAGCAGGATGTCCGTCGGCGACAGCGCCGCCATGCCTTCCATATCCGGGCCGACTTCCGGATGATCGTCAGTCGAGAACAGCAAACGCTTCTCCGGCAACCGCGCGAGATCAATGGCGTAGAGTTTCGCGGAATGGGCGATACGCTCGAGCACGACAAGACGATCCTCGCCAGTCCACGCAATCTCGCAGACCTTCAGGTCGCCAGCCCCGACTTTGCGCCGGCGCGCGTCTCGCAAGAACGTCGCCGGGGTATCGAACGGATAGAGCCATTCAGCAGCCAGTTCGCCCGAAAGCGCATCCAGCTTCCAGATCGGCACTGCGCCTTGGTCCTCTGCCGCGAGCGCGCTCTGGAAACCGACATAGAGCCACCGACCATCTGCCGAGGCGCACAAGGCCTCGAAGCCGCGATTGGCCCTGCGCCGCATCGCCCGCTCCGGCAGGACGCCACGCACCGCGACGTCGTCATGCGCCAGCATCGCCTCGCAACCCTCAGGAGCCCAGCGTTCACTGACGACGCCATCCGCACTGGCCTTCAACAGTGACGGAACGTATTCGTCAGCAACGAAGAAGCTTCCGTCCGGCATGGCCGCGATCGCTTCCGTATCGACGCCGAGCGCAGCGGGCGACAACGGCTCGCCGGATAGATCGTACAGCGGCTCCATCGTTCCGCGTGGCGGTGAACCACTCAGCCGTCGGCCGGACCTCGTGCAGAGCGGAATACGCCGGACGACCTCGACATTCCCGATCCCGATCCGCAGCTCCACAATCTCCGGGCCATCCGCGGAACGCGGCATGACCTTGGCGTCACGCACGCCGCGCAAGTCCGCCAGACGGACAAGACCGTAGTCATCCATCGCCTGCGAGATAAACAGGTTCGGCCCGCGATCAGTCAGCGCGAACACGCGCCCCTCCCGCGCCGTCAACCCGGATCCGAGCCCAAGCGTCAGCTCAAGCCGCTTGGTCGGCAGGTCGATAGCCTCAAGCCTTACGTCGCTCCACACCAGCGGCGCGACCGTCCCAGTCATGTCAGAACCGCCCGCCGGTCTTGAAGCCGCCGCCGCCCATCCGGCCGCCGGTGCGGAATCCGCCGCCACCGCTGGATCCACCGCCACCCCAGCCTCCGCCGCCCCCCCAACCGCCGCCGCCCCAGCGGCTTCCGCGGGTCGCGGCCTTGATGACTTCGCCGATGATCACGCCGGCGACGACATCACCGACACCGACATTCCGCCCACGTCTCGGACCGCCGAAGTAATCGTCGTCATTGCGCGGGGCCTGCTGGACCGTTGCACGTATGGCGCGCCACAGCGCCTCGCCATCGGGCGATGGTCCCTTTCCGTAAGCAGCAATCGCCGCCTCGAACGCGCCGCGCAGGATCATCACATACGGGCTGTCGAGCCCGGCTTCCTTGAACCAGCTGCGCACCTGTTCCAGCGTCTCGGCGCCGGCGCGGCGTCGGGCGGGCAGCGCATCGACGCTGCGCGCATTCACCTCCATCTGCAGTTCTTCGGTGCGCAGCTTGATCAGCACATCGACAATGCGATCGTCTTCCGGCGTCGTGGTTTCCGCAGCCAGGACCTTGAGATCCGGGAAGCTGGCCTTGGCCAAACCTTCCTCAATCACACGACGCGCTTGTTCCTGCGGACCCGCATCGCCCCGCGCCGCCTGCTCCTGTTTTGCGCGCAAGCCTGTATAAGTCGCCTCAGCCGACGCCAACGCCGCATCCAGCGCCTTCAGCTTGTCCTTGGCCTCGTTCAGTCCGGTTGAGAGCTTCACAGCCCCCCGCGCTTCCAGCGCCTGGGCCTCAAACCGCTCGATCGCCGCCTGCGCCTCCGCCTCCTCCAGCCGCATATTGGCGAGGTGTTCACCGATGCGATCCGGCAACTCGATCAGGCGAGCATAGTTCAGATAGGCCTGGTCATAGCCGCAGAGCCTTGCGACCCAACCGTCCAGCGCCTTCGACATGCCGCTCTTGCCATACTCAGGCCTGCGGAACTTGCGCTCCCAGAGATAGGAGAACAGCGGATCGCTCTCATAAGGCTTGCTCTTGTCCGCGCGGTCAGTCTTCGCGAGCTCAAGCTTCTGTTCCGCGCGGGCTGACACCGCGCGCGACTGCTCGAACGCCTCCTTCAGCGCGATATAGCCGGGGTCGGATTGCACCGCCCTCTCTGTCTCGGTGACGAGGGTCTCGTAGGCGTGCAGCGCTGCATCGACGGTCTCTTCGCCGGCGCGCCGCGCAGCCTCTTTCTCCCTGAGCGCCGCTTCTGCAGCCGCGACATTGCTATCGATCGTCGCGACGAAGGCCGCATGCTCCTCCAGAAGTTCAGCAGCCTGTTTCTCTGCCGCCGTCAGCGTGTCGTCCGCTTCCGAGCGGATGACATCGAGACGCATCGCCGCCAGCTCGCGATACCCGTCGGCCTTGAGCCGCGCGAGATCAGTACGCCGCCGCGAATGGCCGTCGGCCGCACGCGCTGCAGCGTCAAACTCCTCGCGCGCGCCCGCCGTCAGCGTATCCAGCCTGTGCAGCGCATCCCGGCCGTTGATGAGGTCATCTACCATTTGGTGATCGCCCCGCCCGGCACCGGCTCGTCAAAGCGCGGCGTCAGTTCGCCTGCCGCCTTGTGCCCAAGGACGTCGTTCACCACCATACCGTTCGACGCCTTCTCGGCGCCGACGCGATCAAATGTTGGCTTGGCCACGCGCTGGGCCCAGATGTTCACGCGCTCGGACTTCTGCGTCTCGACGCTGCTGATCGGAACGCTGAGCACCCGTCCGCCCGGCGCGACTGCCTCGACCACCAGATAATAGTTCATCGCGTTAGGCTGGCTCTCGGACTGACGCCAGAAACCGGAATCCTCGTCGGGCCGCGACACGATGCGGATGTCGTACTCCTGCGCCAGTTGGTCGTTCATCGTCTGCAGCGTGGTCAGCTGTGTCTTGGCCTCGCTGCGATCGCCATTGGCGACGGCGCGCTGGCCCTCGGCCGCAATCCCGGCGAGTTGCATGTCGACTGCCGGATCAACAGCCAGCTTCTGCCCTTCGGCCAGCGCTTGGGAAATCTCCGCCGGCATGCGCTGCCATTCGGCGTTCATAGGGCCCAACACGAGGAACTGGAAGCCGACTGCGATCGCAACCAGCGCGCCGAGTCCGGTCAGCGTCTGCGGCAACCACTTCTTGCGGCTGACATAGGCCTTCGCCAGCTTCACCGAAAACGTATCCGCCGGCGGTTTGTAGACGAAGCGCTGCTCGGCCAGCGCCTTGACGCCGTCCTTCAGGATACGGTCCGGCACCTCGATGCCCTGCGCACCATAGATCTCCTTGAGGCGCGCAATGAGCTGTTCCTCACGCGCGTCCTCGTTGAGCTCCATATCGACAATGCGCGTGCGATGGCGAAGCGTGTCCACCACGTCCATCGCCAGCATCACATCATCAAGCTTGCGGGGCTCGTCAGTCACCATGGGATTGGCCACAGGCGCCGTCGTC
>CALRWU020000017.1:0-15542 GCA_943371945.1 Azorhizobium sp. AG788 | reverse complement strand
TCGGCAACACGTTCAACCACTTGCCGCAAAAGATATGCGGTAAACCGCGACGCAAATCGGCCGGCCCTCCGGCGCGCGTACAATCGCGCCCATGAGCCTCGAACGAGCGCCCCTTGAGCAAGCCGACATCGCGACCCAGCACGACTGGTTCGCGCCGCTTGCTGCGTTCATCGCCTGGCTCGCTCACCTTTTCGATCAGATCGCCAAACTCTAGCGCATCCGCCGCACCACGAAATTCAAATCCAACTGGCGTGACCACTGGCCGGATCTCCGCCAGTGCGAATGGATCCGCGACCAGACCCTCGCCGGCGGCGCAGCCCAACTGCTCACGGGCAAGGATCTCGATCTCGACGCCTTCATCCCCTCAACCGAACCACCCGAACACTATGGCGGGCCATGCCCTGCAACGCCGTTCGAGATGAACCGCCGCTTCCTCGCCATGGCGCGCTTCAACGCCGACCCCGAACCCGCCATCCGCGCGCACGCCAAACGCATTGCGCAACGCGAACGCATCGACCTCGACAGCCCCCTCCGACTCGCTACGCGAGCCACCTCCCCCGGCTTCGCCGGTGGAGGACTTAACGCGTGCTGCGCGGAGAAGTCCTCCCTCGCCGACAGGCGGGGGAGGTGGATCGCGACGTCTGCGTCGCGAGACGGTGGGGGCTGCGCGCGTGCGCGCGGACCTCCCTTTCAACTCTCGGAAAGCAGAAACTCCCAGCCTCGCACGCCTCGCGCGCGAGATCGCGCCCGCTTGCCCAACGCCCTGAACAGGCCTAAGCACCCGCCCCATGACGATCCGCGCCAACCTCATTCGACTTATGAAGCGAGCTGCCCAGCTTGCGCCGGCGCGTCGTTCCTGAACGACACGGGCCGGCGGCGGATGACGCCGGCGACCCTCGTCCCGACCGACCTCTCCGCTGATACGACCAGGGACGAGCGGAGACCGAAGATGACCGCCGTGTCCCTCGAAGCCGACAATCGCAACCGCACCATCGGCGTCATGCTCGCCGCCGGCGGGGCAGGGCTTTTCTCGCTCAAGGGTGTCGTCATCAAGCTCGCCTTCGCGGAAGGCATCGGCGTGTCGCAGCTGTTGACGCTCCGCATGGCGTTCTCACTGCCTGTCTATCTCACCATTGGCATCATCGCCTTCACCCGCATGAAGCAGAAGCCGGCCCTGAAATTCTTTCTGGCTTCGGGCGGCCTCGGCCTGATGAGCTACTACTTTTCGTCATGGCTGAATTTCGAGGGCCTGAAATATGTCTCGGCCCAGCTCGAACGCCTGATCCTCTACATCTACCCGACCATGGTCGCGCTGATGTCGTGGATGTTCCTGAAGGACAAGATCACGAAACAGCACATCATTGCTCTGGTTCTTGCTTATGCCGGCGTCGCTATCATGTTCGGGGCGGAGATCGGCCATCAGGGGCCCGACGCCTTGCTCGGCGGAGGCCTGATCTTCGCGGGCGCCTTCATCTACGCGATCTACGTCACGGCCTCGAAGCCCGTCATCGCCCGCATGGGCCCGACGCTGTTTACCGCCTTCGGCATGTCGGTCGCCTCGATTGCGTTCCTGACTCAAAGCGGCATCGAGATGATGATCACGGCGCCGCCGCCGGTCACAGCGAATGGCTACTGGCTCGCACTTACTCTGGCGATCTTCTGCACCGTGATTCCGAGCTTCATGATCGCCGAGGCCATCGGCCGCATCGGCCCCGGCCCGATGAGTGCGGTCGGCGGCGTCGGTCCCGTCGTCGCAGCCTGGGCCGCGGTTGCGATCCTGCATGAACCGTTCGGCTGGCCGCACTTCGCCGCGATGGCGCTCACGATTGCGGGCGTTTATCTGCTGGCAAAACCGCGCATCACCCGCACGGCCGGAGCGCGAACATGGTGAGTCAGATTGGCTGATCAGCCCGCGAGAGGCGGCGGCACGATCGCGTGTCCCACCATCCCGGCAAAGGCGATCGTGGTCTTGTCCTCCAGGAACGGCCCGATCGCCTGCACCGACAGCGGCAAACCCGCCTTGTTGACGCCAAGCGGAATGGCGGTCGATGGCAGGTTGGCGACCGTCGCGATTCCGGCCCAGCCGAGCTGGTCGCCGAATTTCGACGGCTCGCCATCAATCGGCAGCGGCCGCCTGCGCCACTCCGGTTCCGACGTGTGCGGGAAGGCGACCGTGCCGAAAGCGGGCGCCAGCACGATGTCGAAATGGCGGAAGAAATCCGACCACTGACGCCGAATGCGCAACTGGTCGTCCACCAGCGCGAACCAGTCGTGCGCCGAAATCGGTTTGCGCGTGCTGGTTGGATCGTCACGCGTGATGATGGTCAGCAGCATGGACTGATAGGTTCGCCAGGCAGCGTTCATGTCAGGCAGCAAACTCGATTGCCGCGCAACACTAGCGCCTGCCTTTACAAGGTCGTCGGCGAGCGCCTCCATCGCGCCAAGCTGATCGCTGTCGGCTCGTGCAACCGGATGATGATCGAGCACGAAGACGCGAAAGTTCGCGAGTCGCTCATGCCGGGGGAGGGGCAGTACAACCTTGTTCGCTGGCGATTCCGCATCCGGTCCCGCCACGGCATCGAGCACAGTCGCAAGGTCCTCGGCGCAACGCGCGATCGGTCCGGCGACGCTTAGCAAAGTCGCGGCGGGCGTCGTCCCTCCCGGGAAATGTCCGCCCATCGGGATCACGCCATAACTCGTCTTGTGGCCATAGACGCCGCAGAATGCCGCCGGCACACGAACCGACCCGCCTATGTCCGTACCGATCTCGACCGCGGAAAAACCCATCGCGACAGCCGCCGCGCTCCCGCCCGACGAGCCACCCGCGGACCTCTCCAGATCATGCGGGTTGCGTGTACGTCCATAGATCGGATTCTCGGTCTGCCAGTCGGCGAGCACGGGCGGGACGTTGGTCTTGCCCAGCACGATCGCGCCAGCCGCTTTCACCCGCTGGACTGCGAGCGCATCCTCGCGGGCCCGATGATCGCGATGCACGTCGAGGCCCCATGTGGTTGGATAGCCACGCAGGTCGAAACTCTCCTTCACCGTCATCGGTATGCCGGTGAGCGGCTTGAACTCTCCGCGCCCGATTGCCAGATCAGCTATACGGGCGTCGGCGCGGGCGCGCTCGAAGTCGCGCACGACGACCGCGTTGATGTTTGAATCCAGCGTCTCGATGCGGGCGATGCTCGCCTCGCAGAGTTCGAGAGCGCTGAAAGATCTTTTCTTCAGACCAGCGGACATGTCGCGCGCGGTCATCCGGTGGAGGGCGATGTCGTTGCTCATGACACCACTCTAGCTCCGCTGATTGCGTGCGCCAGTCATTCCGCGATGATGCAGATGCGAAGGAAATGGCGTCCAAAGCGGCCCAAGGCTTCCATCCCGCCCCGCCGCGATCTAGTTAGACAGCCGAAGGAGATCGCCCATGTTCAAGCCCGCCGTCATTCTCGCCCTTGCAGCGCTTGGCCTGTGCGCCTGCTCAGCCGAAGGCGATCTCGACGGTAATCTTGATATCGGCGGCACTGACCCTGCCTACTGGACGGTCCAGGTCGACCATCAGCAGGGCAAGGCGACCATCTCGATACTTGGCGAAGCAAGCCTGACCGGCGCTCTCCCGGTGAAGTCCAAGGGGGAGGGCGGCTCCCTGCTGCTGACGTCGAAGACCGATCAGGGGGATTTCGTCATGAGCATCACCCACAAGGAATGCTTTGATGGACTCGCAGAGTCGGCGCGCCCATGGACGGTCACGGCAACGTGGAAGGGCGAGGTTCTGAACGGCTGCGCCATTCCCAAGGCCTGATCTGTTGACGAGCATGCCTTCAACCCGCCAGAGTTGGCCCAAGCCGATCTGAACTTCCGAGGGGACTTCCCATGCGTTTCGTGATTGCCGGCCTCATCGCCGCGATAAGCCTGCTCGGCGCCGCCTGCAGCAATGCAGCCGCGCCGGGATCACCCGAATGGTGCAAAGCCACGCCGATGGAAAAGCAGGTCGAAGATCCCACAGCGATGGGCAAATGCCTTGAAGGCGCGACCTCGTAGGTCGTCTTTCAGGTCAAGCGCGCGGATGTGATTCCGCGTGTACCTTCATCAAGCGGGCAGCATCGACGCCGATATAGATCTGTGTCGTCGACAGGCTGGCATGGCCGAGGAGCGCCTGGATCGAGCGCAGATCGCCGCCGTTGGCCAGCAAGTGTGTCGCAAACGAGTGGCGAAGCGCGTGCGGCGTCGCTGTCTCCGGCAGGCCGAGCCGGAAGCGCAGCTTCTCCATCAGGCGCTGGACCATGCGCGGGTTCAGCGGCCCGCCTTTCTCGCCCCGGAAAATCTGCTCGTCCGGACCTGACGGGAAGGGACACTGCTTGACGTATTCATTGATGGCGTCGCGCACAGCACGGATCAGCGGCACCATGCGAACCTTGCGACCTTTGCCGTAGACCCGCAGCGAATCCTGCGCGGGCACGTCACGTCCCGTCAGCGCCAACGCTTCCGACAGACGAAGACCCGCCCCATATAGCAGCGACAGGATCGCCGCATCGCGCGCGAGCATCCATTCGGCCACATCAGATCCATCTCCCTCGCCCGCGATGGTGATCGTCTGCGGAGCGATGGCCTCCGGCAAAGGTCTTGGAAGGCGGTGGGGGCGGCGGGGGCTTTCGAACATCATCGCCTTGGCGTTGGCCATGTCGAGGCGGCGGTCGAGGAACTTGAAGAAGGCGCGCAGGCTGGAGGCGGCGCGGGCGCGTGACGAAGCTGCAAGGTTGTCCTGGCTGCGGCGGCGGGCGAGCCAGGCGACGATGTCGTGACGTGACAGGCCTTTCAGGTCCGAGACGTGCGGTTCGCCGCCGAGATGGTCGACCAGGAAGGCAATGAAGTTGCCGATGTCGCGCTGGTACGCCTCGATCGTGTTGGGCGAGGCACGCCGCTCGGTCTCGAGCCAGACGGTGAATTCCTGAAGGGCTTCGCGGGCGGTATTGGCGCTCATGGGCAGGATCATGGCGGGCGGGCGATTAAGGCCGGGTTAGGGGGAGCGAACCGAGCCTTGATTTTGCTGCGGCTCCAGCACGGTTGAACGTGGGCGCTGACCCGGCCATTGTCCGGCCATGCCGACCCCTCCCCGAATCGTACCGGCCCGAATCGTATCGGTGCTGCTGCCACAGCCCCTGCCGGAGCCGTTCGATTACGAACTGCCGGAAGGGCTGGAGGCGTCGCCCGGCAGCTTTGTGACAGTTCCACTTGGGCCGCGCGAGATGGTGGGCGTGGTGTGGGGCGAACGCGGCACGCCATCCAACCGCAAGCTGAAGGCCGTGCAATCCGTGCTGCCGGCGCCGCCCTTGCCGGAGAAAATGCGCGGCTTCATCGAACGGGCAGCCCGCTATATCTGCTCGCCGGTGGGCAATGTGCTGGCGATGGCGATGCGCTCGCGCGAGGCGCTGATAGACGCGCCAGTTGAAACGCTTGTTGTGGTCTCGGGCGACCAGCCCGGTCGCATGACGCCGGCGCGCGAAAAAGTCCTGGCGCTGGCGACCGCGCCGATCGCGGGCGCTGATCTGGCGCGTGCCGCTGGCGTGTCCTCCGGCGTCGTCAAAGGCCTCGTCGATGTGGGCGCCTTGCTGCAGGTGGAACGCTCGCTCGACCAGCCATTCCCGCTGCCCGATCCAGAACGCCCCTCGCGTGATCTCACCGGCGAACAGCTGGAGACGTCCAGCTATCTGCGCGGCATGGTGCGGGAGAACGCCTTCCGCGTGGCGCTACTGGATGGCGTCACCGGCTCGGGCAAGACCGAAGTCTATTTCGAAGCCATAGCAGAGGCGCTGCAGCAGGACCCGGATGCACAGGTGCTCGTCCTGCTGCCGGAGATTGCGCTGACACAGGCGGTGACGACGCGGTTTGAGGAACGCTTTGGTGCGATCCCGGCCGAATGGCACTCGGCAGCAGGATCCGCGGCGCGGCGCCGCGTCTGGCGCGAGGTCGCGGCGGGCCGGGCGCGCATCGTGGTTGGCGCGCGCTCAGCGCTGTTCCTGCCATTCCGCAAGCTGCGCCTGATCATTGTCGATGAAGAACACGACCAGTCCTACAAGCAGGAAGAGGGCGTGACCTACCATGCGCGTGACCTCGCCGTGCTCAGGGCCTCCACGGAGCCTTGCGCTATCGTGCTTGCGTCGGCGACTCCCTCGCTGGAGACGCTGTCGAATGCGCAACAGGGGCGTTACGCGCACCTGCGTCTTCACGCACGGCCCGGCGTCTCGCAACTACCGGAGATTGCGATCGCCGACATGCGCACGGCGCCGCCCGAGACAAATCGCTGGATCGGGCCGGATCTCGCAAACGCGATCGAGCGGACGCTCGCTGCAAAGGAACAGGCGCTGCTGTTCCTCAACCGCCGCGGCTATGCGCCCCTGGTCATCTGCCGCAACTGCGGTGAACGTCTGAAAGCGCCCGACACCGACAGCTGGCTGGTCGAACATCGCTATACGGGGCGGCTGGTCTGCCATCTCACCGGCTTTACGATGGAGAAGCCGCGCGCCTGTCCGCATTGCGGAGCAACGGGTTCGTTGACTGGCGTAGGGCCGGGCGTCGAGCGTCTCGCGGAGGAGGTGCATACGCGCTTCCGTGGCGCTCGCGTCGAAGTGCTGTCATCCGACACGATCAATTCTGCGGAAGACCTGCGCGCGCTGATCACCCGTATGGAGACGGGCGAGATCGACATCCTGATCGGTACGCAGATCGTCGCCAAGGGTCACAACTTCCCGACGCTGACACTTGTTGGCGTCGTCGACGCCGATGCGGGACTGCGCGGCGGCGACTTGCGCGCAGGCGAGCGCACCTTCCAGCTCCTGCTGCAGGTCGCAGGCCGCGCCGGCCGCGCTGACAAGCCGGGCCGCGCGATCATCCAGACTTATGCGCCTGACAGCCCCGCAATCGCGCTTCTGGCAGCCGGGGACCGCGACGCATTTTTCGCACACGAACTCGACCAGCGCCGCCTTGTTGGCTTTCCTCCCTTCGGCCGGCTCGGCGCCGTCATCCTGTCCGCGCCGACTTCGGAGCAGGTCGACGATGCCGCGCGCGTGTTCAGCGAGGCGCAACCCAACGCAACCGGCATTGATGTCTGGGGCCCTGCGCCGGCGCCGATCACCATCCTGCGCGGCCGCCACCGCCGGAGATTCCTGATCCGCTCGGATCGCAATGTCGATCTTTCAGCCTTCCTGGCGGCCTGGCGCGAGCGCGTGAAGCTGCCAAGTGCTGTGCGGCTGACGCTCGACGTCGAGCCCTACAGTTTCATGTGATGGGTCTCGTTCAAGAAACAAAAGCGCTGGCGGGTGTGATGGGGCAGTCCGCGCTTGAGGTTTATCAACAGTCTGCCGGCTTCTGGGTCCGGCTTTGAACTCAGGGAGGGTGAACTGGATCCAGAGTTGCAGCTCTGCTTCCTGTTCGATGAAGCCGGCGACGAACTCCTCCTGATCGCGCGAGGACATGCGGAAAATTCAACATGTGCTGGCCTTCAACGATTTCATCGCTTCTCGAACCTTCGCACTCAGGCATATGATCGCGGGACGGGCACAGATCAGATAGCCCGACAATCGCTCCGGGAGGGCGCAGGATGGGATATCTCAGGCTTCGTCAGATCTGTCTTGTCGCCGGTGACCTCGCTACAACCGAGAAGCAGGTACAGGACGTGCTCGGCCTCGAAATCTGTTTCCGGGATCCGGGCGTCGGCAAGTATGGCCTGCACAATGCTCTGTTCGCCATGGGCGGCACTTTCCTCGAAATTGTTTCCCCGACAAAGCCGGACACGGCGGCCGGCCGCTATATCGAGCGGCGCAAGGGCGATGGCGGCTATATGTACATCGTCGACTGCGACAACCTCGAAGCCCGCCGCGACCACTTCAAGGCGGAAGGCGTGCGTCTGGTCGAGGATCTGCACACAACCGAGTGGGGCATAACAGGCGAAGCGTTGCACTTGCATCCACGCGACACGGGAGGGTGCCTGCTGTCTGTCGATCGGCATTCGCCGGGGACGGAGATGATGGGGTCCTACAAATGGGCGGGCCCAAAATGGCAGGAGCATGATCGCTCGCAGACGATCTCCCAGATCGTTGGCGCCGCCATCCAGTCTGCTGATCCGGCGGACCTCGCAGCAAAATGGAGCCATCTGCTGCAGCGGCCTCTCCGCAAGGTGGAGACGGGCGGCATGGACATCCATCTCGATCAGGGCGTCGTGCATTTTGGCGCGCTGCGTGACGATCGCGGCGAAGGGTTGAGGGCGGTCTTCCTGAAGACGAAAGACAAGGCGGCTGTTCTTGCCAATGCCGACAAGGCGGGCGTTCATCGCGGCGATGATTTCGTCGATCTCGTCGGCGTGCGGTTCATGCTGGTCTGAGCAACGCGAGCGCTCAGAGCGTCCACACGCGCGCTGATTTCACGGGATTGTTCTCGATCTCGGTGGTCGTCTCGACTGCGTACGCGGCAACCTGCCTGAACGCATCGCGCGGGAAGTAGGTGCGGCCGGGATCGCCGGCGAGAATGAGCGATCCGTTTGCGTGGCAGCGTTCGAGCATTGCGCGGAATAGTTTCGCGGGCGTCTGTTCGTAGAAGACATCGGCGGCGAGGATGACGTCGTAGGCGGGCGGGTCGCCGTCGAGCAGGTTGCCGCCGTGATAGCTGATCGCGACCTCGTTGAGGCCCGCATTCAGTGAAACGGCGGCTTCGCACATCGGGTCGATGTCGTTGGCGACGACCTCGGCAGCGCCAGCGAGCGCTGCGGCCATGGCGACGAGCCCTGAGCCTGATGCCAGATCGAGAACGCGCTTGCCGCGCACAATCTCAGGATTGTCGAGAACATAACGCGCAAGCGCCTGTCCGCCGGCCCACGGAAAGGCCCAGAAGGGCGGGGCGACGTTGGCTTCGGCGAGATCTTTCTCGGTCGCCTCCCAGATCGGCGTGAGTTCGTCGGCGGTATAGAGGCGGATCGGCAGGCCGGGCGCGAGCACGATACGGGTATTGGCGACGATGAAGGCTTTCGCCTCTGCCAGCGTCGCGATTGCACGCTTGCCTTGCACGCCATCCCTCTTCAGATTGTCGCCGCCCAGATTGCCTCCGTCTTTGGGGGCGATCCGTGACTTACACCCTTCAAGCTCTGACGGATACCGACATGCCCGATTTCACGATGTTCGATTTCAAGGTCACCGATGGAGTCGCAGTCGCGACATTCAACCGGCCCGACAAGATGAACACGTTCACGCCGGTCGTCATGCGCGAGATGATCGAACTGTTCGATACGACCGATGCGGATGACAGCATCCGTGCGGTCGTCGTCACAGGGTCGGGCCGTGCGTTCTGCGCCGGGGCCGAGCTGGGCATCGCGGGTGGCGACACGTTCAATTACAACAAGCGTGCGTCGGGCGACGAGATCATCGCGAGCGGCATTCGCCGTGATGGCGGCGGTCGCGTGGTGCTGCGCATCTTCCGCAGCCTGAAGCCGGTGATCGCGGCCGTGAACGGCGCGGCGGTGGGCGTTGGCGTGACGATGCAGCTGCCGATGGATTTCCGGCTGGCGTCGACGAACGCCAAGTTCGGCTTCGTGTTCTCGCGTCGGGGCATCACGCCTGAAGCATGCTCGAGCTGGTTCCTGCCGCGTCTCGTCGGCATTCCGACGGCGCTCGACTGGACTTATTCCGGCCGCGTGTTCGATGCGAACGAAGCGAAGGCTAGCGGCCTTGTCCAGTCGTTGCATGAACCGGATGCCCTGCTGCCGGCCGCGATGGAGCTGGCGCACAGGGTGACCGAAAAATCCGCGCCGGTGTCGATCGCCGTCGCGCGCCAGATGATGTGGCGCATGATGGGCGCTGAACATCCGATGGACGCCCACAAGATCGACAGCCGCGCGCTCCAGGGCCGTGGCCAGTCGAGCGACGTGAAGGAAGGAATCGCCTCCTTCATGGAGAAGCGCGATCCCCATTTCCCGAACGGCGTCGCTGGTGACTTCCCGGCTGACCTGTTCGCGGCCGAACCGGAGTTCGAGTAAGCGCTACTTCCGTTCCACGACCTTGATCGTGTCGGTCGAGTTGTCTGACGCGTAGGGATAGCCCGCCGTGATGACGAAGCGCTTCACGCTGTTGGTGGCTTCGTGCCGGTTTACGGCGTCGAGGATGTCGTCGAAGCTGCGCGGTTCTTCAGGTTCAAGGTCCGCATTGACGCCCCATACCAGCGAGAGCTTGCGGGCTGTCGCGATGTTTGGCGTGAGCGCGTGGATTGGCTGTTTCGGGCGCGTCGCGGAGACGCGTTGAGCTGAAGAGCCGGAGCGGGTGAAGACGACGAGCGGGCAATCGAGATCGTCTGCGAGCTTGGTTGCAGCTGCGGCGCAGGCGTCTGCTGTTGAAGGCGCGAGGACGGGGACGACCGGGAAGGAAGGGTTGGCGTCGCGGTCGGCTTCGATGGCGCGGATGATGCGGTCCATGATGGCGACGGCGGCGGTGGGGTGGCGGCCGACGGCGGATTCGGCCGAGAGCATGACGGCGTCGGAGCCTTGGTAGACAGCGGTTGCGACGTCGTTGGCTTCGGCGCGGGTGGGGACGAGCGCTTCGATCATCGATTCCAGCATGTGGGTTGCGACAATGACCGGCTTGCCGTGGGCGCGGGCGGTGCGGACGATGCGGCGCTGCGCGATCGGGACCTGCTCGGGCGAGAGTTCGACGCCGAGATCGCCGCGCGCGACCATGACGGCGTCGGAGGCGGCGACGATGGCGTCGAGTTCATCGAGGGCGGCGGGCTTTTCGATCTTGGCGATGATCGGGATGCCGGCGCCGAAAGTCTCGCGCGCCATGATGACGTCGGCCGCGCGTTGCACGAAGGAGAGGGCGATATAGTCGACGCCCTGGCTGACGGCGAAGTGGCCGTCGGCGATGTCTTTTTCGGTGAGGGCAGGAATCGGGATCGGGCGGCCGGGGGCGGCGATGCCCTTGCGGCTCATGATCCGGCCGGGGGCGACGGGGCGGGCGATGCGGTCAGCGCCATCGACCTTCACGATGTGGAGCATCATCTTGCCGTCGTCGATCAGGAGCTTGTCGCCGAGTTGCAGCGAGGCGACGAGTTCGGGATTCGGGATCGGGATGATGTCGGGATCGGTGGAACTGGCAGCCGCAACCAGCCGAAGCTCGGACGACATGCGGACATCGACCTGGCCGCCGGGCAGGTCGCCGATGCGGAGTTTCGGTCCCTGCAGGTCGGCGAGGATGGCGACGGGACGGCCGAAAGATTTTTCAGCTTCGCGGGCGGCCGCAATGCGGGCCGCGTGCTGGGCGTGATCGCCGTGGGAAAAGTTGACGCGAAAGAGATCGACGCCGGCGCGGAGGAGTTCCTCCATCTTGAGGGCGCCATCGCTGGCGGGGCCGAGCGTGGCGAGAATCTTGGTGCGGCGGCGGATGGCGAACATGGGCGAGGTCCCGGGTGATTCGCCGGGACGGTAGGTCGGAATGATGACAAGCGGGAGGGGGGATGTGGCGATGCGTTCCCTGCGGCTGTGGGCCGGGGTTGGTTTCAGTTGCTGTGCGCGTGGCCTGGTTAGGCGTGCGCTGGCCTCTTCCTCTCTCGAACGGGGGAGGAGCGGCAGGCGCGACGCGCGCTGCAGGTGCAGGTGCAGGTCAGGTGGGGGGCGGCTGTCCGCCTTGTCCTGACTGTGCTGGTTGAGAGGTCGGTCCCCCACCTGATTGCCATCGTTGAGATGGGAGCGCACGCAGCGCCTCCCCCGTTCGGGGGAGGAGATTTTGTGCGTGCTGATTCAGGCGCGGTGCAGCGGGAATACGTCTCTGTTCCCTGCGTTGAGACAACCGGGATTCCCGGGATGCGCGCTTCGCGCTTACCCGAGAATGACGGTTGGGAGATGTCTGTTTCCTGATGAAGGCCGCTCGTCGCTCGGGGCAGGTCTTCGGGCGACGCTGTCGTGTGGCATTCACGTGTGCGGCGGACGAGGACCATCTGGAGGGTTGAGACGGCGTGGGACACGAGCTCGGCGAACAACGTCAGCACCGCATCTATCAAACGATAGAGAAGCGGCGGGGTTACCAGTCCGTATGATGCGGTTCGTGCGCGTGTCATGCGGACGAAGATACAGCCGCCGAGATGGGGGTAGGACGGAGACCCGCCGCTTCTTATTTTTGCAGTTCAGCCGTCCTACAGTTTTTTGCGCCAAGCGATTGAAACTGCTCGCGAAGATTTTCGGCTTTCCGCCGAATCTGCACACGCGGCCTTCCAACAAAATGTGGTGTAACTTCTGGTTTGCGCTTCGCGCAAAGTCCGGATCCCGGCCTTCGCCGGGAACGCGTGTCTGCGGGACACCCTTCCATCGAGGACTCGCCGAATAAAAAAGCGCCCCCGGCTTTGGGCCGGAGGCGCGTGTTGGTTTGAAGCGTGATGCCTACGGCTTGGCGGCGGCTTCCTGGGCGGCCTTCTCATCGTTGGCGCGCTTGATGACGTAGGCGAGGATGGCGTCGGTCTGCTCCTCGGTGAGGGTCGCCTTGAAGCCGGGCATGCCGCGCTGGGCGCGGTCGCCATCGCGGACGGCGCCGTTCCACTGGCCGCGTCCCGAGAGCAGCGCGGAGTAGCGCAGGTCGGGGGCGATGGAGCCGGCGGTGGGGACTGCGGCGGGGCCGTGGCAGACGGCGCAATTTGCCCCGAAGAGGAGTTCGCCGGAGGCCACCGTCTCGTTGTTGGCGGTGAGCAGGGGCGGGTCGATCTTCACGGTGACGGGCGCGCCGTTGGCTGTGGTCGGCATCTCGGCCGGCAGCGAACCCGTGCCACCGATACGGAAGACCAGGATGCGCGAGTTGTTGGCGCTGACGGGCACGGTGCGTTTCTGGCCGATGGGCAGGCCGCGCGCGCCAACGAGGATGGCAACCTGTTGCTGGCCATCTACGGTGAAGGTGGCGGGGGCTGCGACGACCTTGGCCTGCGTGGGGGCGGACCAGAGTTTCTTGCCGGTGCGCGCGTCATAGGCGACGAATTCGCCGGCGTGGTTGCCGGAGAAAACGAGGTTGCCCTTGGTCGTCATGACGCCGGTGGCGCCGCGCGCATCGACGTTCGGCACGCGCCAGACTTCCTTGCCGGCGATGGGATCCCACGCGAGCAGGTAGGCTTCCGATTTCGGCGCGGCGCCCAT
Source organism: Azorhizobium sp. AG788 (assembly GCA_943371945.1). Taxonomy (GTDB): domain Bacteria; phylum Pseudomonadota; class Alphaproteobacteria; order Caulobacterales; family Hyphomonadaceae; genus UBA7672. The sequence continues at coordinate 2,395 of CALRWU020000017.1, read as the reverse complement.
GGCGGCGACCGGCGTGACGTTCGGGCCAGCGGAGAAGCTGATGCCTGTGTTCCAGCCGGCGAGGTTGAGTTCGAACTTTTCAGGCGAGGCGTAGGTGGCCGACGAAACGGTGACCGGCAGGTAGACGAGGCCGGTTTCCGGGCTGAAGGCCATCGGGTGCCAGTTGTGCATGCCGAGCGCAGCGGGAGCGACGATGGCGGGAATGTTGGTGATGTCAAAGCGGGCTTCGGGCACCTCGACCGGGCGGCCCGTCTTCATGTCGACATGGGTGGCCCAGGTGAGCGGTGCGAACTTGTTCGCGTTGAGCAGTTTGCCGGTCTTCGCGTCGAGCACGTAGAAGAAGCCGTTCTTCGGCGCCTGCATCACGACGCGGCGCTTGCCTTCCGGGTAGTTGAGGTCGGCGACCATGATCGGCTGGGTGGCGGTGTAGTCCCAGGTTTCGGCGGGCGTGGTCTGGTAGTGCCACTTGTACGCGCCGGTGTTGGGATCGAGCGCGACGATGGACGACAGGTAGAGGTTGTCGCCGCCGCCAGGCGAGCGGATCTTCTGGTTCCACGGATTGCCGTTGCCGGTGCCGACATAGAGCAGGTCGAGTTCGGGATCGTAGGCCATGCCATCCCAGACAGTGCCGCCGCCGCCGATCTTCCAGTAGTTGTCGCCCTTCCAGGTCTTGGCAGCGTCGGCGAGTTCGGGCTGTTCATAGGGCTTGGACGGATCGCCGGGGATCGTCCACCAGCGCCAGAGTTGCTTGCCGGTTTCGGTGTCGTAGGCGGTGACGTAGCCGCGCACGCGGTATTCGGCGCCGCCGTTTCCGATGACGACCTTGCCCTTCACGATGCGGGGCACGCCGGTGATGGTGTAAGGCAGCGTGGTGTCTGTCGTCTGGACCGACCACACGACTTTGCCGGTTTTTCCGTCGAGAGCGATAAGCCGGCCGTCGAGCGCGCCGAGATAGATCTTGCCATTCCACGCAGCGACGCCGCGATTGACAACGTCGCAGCACGCATCAGCGCCCTTGGCGCGGTCGACCTTCGGATCGTAGGCCCAGAGCAGCGCGCCGGTCTTGATGTCGTAGGCTTTCAGCATCGACCAGGCGGTGGTGAGATACATCACGCCATCGACCACGACAGGCGTCGATTCCTGACCGCGTTCCGTGTCGATGTCGGCGTACCAGGCGAGGCCCAGCTGCGAGACGTTCTTGTCGTTGATCTGGTCGAGCGGGCTGAAGCGCGTTTCGCCATAGTTGCGGCCGGTGGTCAGCCACGAGCCCGGTTCGTTGTCCGCGACGAGGCGTTCCGTCGTCACGGCGGCGGAGCCCACGGGGAAGGCGGAGGTCGTGGTCTTTACCGGCTCCGAGGAGACAGCGGGGGCGTTACCGCAGGCGGCCAAGGTGATGCCAAGCAGCAGGGCAGGCGCGGCCACGGCCAGCGACTTCAGATAGGCGCGCATCTCGGTACTCTCCCTGAGAAGGCCTTTTTGGCCCTTTTTATCTTGCGGCAGGCTCGTGTCTGACTTTCCGCCAAGCCTGCCGAGCGGCAAACTAGAGGGGTGCGAGGCTTGCCGCAATACGGGGGAGTTTCCACGGCCTGTGTTGCGGCGTCACAGGGCGGTGAGCGCCCAAGGGCTATAGCGCGATCGCGCGCTCGCTCAGCGCATCGAGGGCGGCTTCGGGGCTGTTGGTGTCGGCCATGAGCTGGAGGAAGGATTCCGGCAGGAAACCCCCTTCGATCATATGGTCGATCAGCTTGAAGTAGGGCTGCCAGTAATTGTTCTCGGAGAGGAAGGCCATCGGTTTGCGGTGGAGGGAGAGCTTGGCCCAGCTCAGCGTTTCCACCGCTTCTTCGAGCGTGCCGATGCCGCCGGGCAGCACGATGAGGCCGTCGGCTTCGTCGAGCAGGGCCTGTTTCCGCTGGTGCATGTTGTCGGTGTAGCGGTTCTCGATGCCATCGAGCACGCCTTCGAGGTCGCGCAGGAAATGCGGCATCACGCCGAGCACCTTGCCGCCTGCATTGCGCGCCGAGGTCGCGACCGCGCCCATCAGGCCGACATCGCCGCCGCCATAGACCGTGCGCCAGCCCCGCTGGGCGATGGCAACGCCGAGGCGCTGAGCCAGTTTGATGTAGCCGGGGTCGGATCCGGGAGCGGAGCCGCAATAAACTGTGACGGATTTGATTCCGGGCATTTTTATCCTCTTTTTCTCCGCCATAGATGCGACGGTTTGGGGCCGGCGCAAAGCCGTTCGCGCTGCTGGTCTGTTGGCGAGGCGCAAGCACCTGTGTTTTAGGGGGAACTCTGGCGTTTCCCGGCCTGCCGACCTACATAGCCGGGCATGGCCATGCATCCACACGCTCACGCGAAATCCCCCTCTGACGTCGACGGTCTGGAAACGGGGGAT
>CALRWU020000016.1:0-15575 GCA_943371945.1 Azorhizobium sp. AG788 | reverse complement strand
TGGCGCGCTTTTCCTATCTCGCAATTGATCCTGACGGCCGGGAGCGCCGCGGCGGCATGGACGCCTCGGATGAGCGAGCCGTTCGCAGCGCTCTCGAAGGCAAGAAACTCTATCCTGTCGAAGTCGCGCTCTCGGGCGGCCGATCTGCTCCGAAAGCAGCGACCGAGCCACGGGGCGCTGTGCGCGGAGCCCTCCGCCATAAAGACCGGATGCTGGTGACCCGTCAGCTCGCTACGCTGATTGGCGCGGCGGTGTCAGTCGATGAAGCGCTCGGCATCCTCGCCGCACAGCAGGAGAGCGCAACCGTCCGCCGTATCCTTGCCGATATGCGCGCCGGCATCCAGGAGGGTATGCGCCTCGCCGATGTCATGGGTCGGCACAAGGCGAGTTTCCCCAATGCCTATCGCGCCGCCATCGCGGGCGGCGAACGTTCAGGCAATCTTGGGCCAGTGCTCAACCGTCTCGCCAACTACCTGCAGCGCGAGCAGGGCCTGCACGCCAAGATCACCACCGCGCTAGTATATCCGATTGCGCTCAGCCTCGTCGCGATCACGGTTGTCGGTTGCCTGATGATCTTCGTGGTGCCGACACTGATCGAGCAGTTCAAATCCTTCCACGGCCAGTTACCCTTCATCACCAACGTGCTCATCGTCGTATCGGATGGACTGACGCGCTTCTGGCCGTTGATCTTGCTGACAATCTGCGGCGCCGTTATCGCCGCGCGTACGGCGCTACGCCAATCTCACATCCATCTCGCGTGGGATGCAGCTCTTCTGCGCGCGCCGTTGCTTGGGCGCTGGATTCGGATAGTAAGTTGCAGCCGGTTCATTCGTTCCGCTGCGACGCTGACGGCTAGCGGTCTTCCCGTGCTGGAGGCGGTTCGCGCCTCACGTGACGCTGCTTCAAATCGCGCCTTTGCCCGCGCCGCTGACCAGATGGCCGCCCGCATCCAGGAAGGCGAGCCGCTGTCGCACGCCTTGCGCCAAAGTGGCTACGTCCCACCCATGGTGATCTACATGGCAGTCGGCGGGGAAAATGCCGGCGAGTTGCCGGACATGCTGGAAAAAGCCGCCGACCATCTCGACCAGGAATTCGAGGGGTTCATCCAGACCGCACTCAGCCTCATCGAGCCAGCCATCATCATTCTGATGGGTGCGATGGTCGCTGGCATCGTGCTGGCGATCATGTTGCCGATCCTGCAGCTGAACCAGCTGGCGGCAGGCTGAAGGAGTCGTATTGTGAAACGCATCCCCCCGAGCAAGCTCCACCCAGAAGCGGGCGTCACGCTTGTCGAGATGATGGTGGTGATCCTGATTATCGGGCTGATCACCGCGATCGTCGCCATCAACGTTTTGCCGAGCCAGGACAAGGCGCGCGTCGAAAAGGTTAAGGCCGATATCGCGTCAATCGATCAGGCCCTCACGCTTTTTCACCTCGAAGCCGCACGTTATCCGACCATGGAAGAAGGCCTTCAGTCACTGGTCGATCCGACGACGGCGCTGGGCGCCAAGCGCGACCCCTTCATCCGCCGCCTGCCGAACGATCCCTGGAACCGGCCCTATCAATATATCACGCCGGGCGAAGCGGGCCCGTTCGATCTCTATTCCATGGGTGCGGACGGCAAGATCGGCGGCGAGGGGCTCGATGCGGATATCTCCGCCACCAAGTAGCGTACGTCGAGACGCCGGCTTCACGCTGGTTGAGATGATGGTGACGCTTGCTGTTATCGGATTGCTTGCGAGCGCAGTCATGCTCGCGGCGCCGGGTGCTGATACGCGGCTGCATGCAGACATCGACCGGCTGGCCGCACGGCTGAAACTCGCCAGCGACCAAAGCGTGTTGCTCAACCGCGAGATCGCACTAGTCGCCGCGCCTGAGGGCTACCATTTCGAGCGCCTTGAAGAGGATGGCTGGATCCGCATGGATGCGCAGGCGCCTCTGGGATTTGAGCCGTGGCCCGGCAAAGTGCCGCCGCTCGTGGAGATCCCGACAACTGCAGATCAGGAAATGGACGGGCTTCGCTTGGCCGAGTTCGATCCCCTCGGCGGGGCCTCTGCCATGCGCCTGGTGTTCGGTGAGACTGGTCTGGCCTGGCGCGTCGCTATCGATGAAGCGGGGGAAGTTCGTGTCGACCGCGCCAGCTAGCAAATGCAACCAGGCCATGATTTTCGATCGGCAAGACGGCTTCACGGTTGTTGAAACCCTCGTTGCCCTGTTCGTCTTCGCTTTGGCGGGCGTCGGGCTCATCAGCATGCAGACGCAATCTATCGACAGCTATGCGCGCGTGGAAACGCGCGCGTTGGCAAGCATCGTCGCGGAAAATCAGCTGACGGATACGATGGCGCTACGCAATCCTCCGTCAGTTGGTGTCCGAGAAGGAGAGACGCAGTTGGGGGGACGCGCCTGGCGTTGGCGTGTGGAGGTGGTCGCTACCGACGACCCAGCAACGCTTCGCGTAGACGCGTCAGCATTCGCTGCCGACCAGGAAGCGGCTAACGCCACCGTCTCGGCCTACCGCATGTCGGGAGCCGGCTTGTGACAGAACATGCACATTCGCAAGCGGGCTTCACGCTGGTCGAAGCGCTCGTCTCTCTTCTCATTTTCTCGTTGATCGCTGGCGGCGGCGTTATGCTCTTGTCGCAGACCCTTCAGGCGCAGGGTCGCGTCGAGGCGGCGCAAGAGGAACTGCGTTCAATCCAGTCCACCCGTGCGCTGCTCACTGCTGACTTCGCGCAGATAACGCCGCGCGTGATTCGCGAGCAGGGCAGGCCACCCTTCATCTTTGCAGGTGTCGGCGGCGCAAAGCCCGCTATGGCCTTCGTCAGGGCGGCCGGTAAGCCGGGAGCGCCTGACCAGGTCACGACGCAACTCGTCGTCGTCGAGTACCGCCTTGCCGACGACGGCAGCCTTGTCCGATCGACGCGCGACGCCATCGATCCCGGCCCCACGGCAAACGAACGGAAACGCATGGTGGTCGCAGCGCCTGGAGAGACGCAGTTCGAATTCAACGATGGCTCCGGTTGGCGAAGTGACTGGCCATCGACTTTCGCCATCCCCAGCGCGGTCGCTATCACCCTGACCTTGCCGCGTTATGGCAAGGTTCGCCTGCAAGCGCTGTCAGGGCTGTGATGCGAAAACAGGAGGTCCCCACGAAGTCGCCAAGGGACAGCGGCACAGCGCTTGCGACCGTTCTTGTCATCGTTGCGGTCATGAGCATGATTGCGATTGGCGTCGTGCAGGCTGCGCGGTTCAGCATTCAGCGCACCGACAATCAAACCCAGATGGACCAGACCCGCTGGTTTCTCTTCGGCGCCGAAGCGTACGCCACCAGCCGCATAGAACGCGCGTTGAAGCAGAGGACGGACGACGTCGCCAACCTGTCCGAGTGGGTCGGCCGTACGATCACACTTCCTCTCGACAAGGGGGCCATGCAGATCACCATCTCCGACGGCGGCAACTGCTTCAATCTCAACAGTCTTGGCGAACGGCTCGAAGACAGCCCCATCGTCGCGAGCGAGGCAGGCATTGCGCGCTTCTCCCGGCTGCTCAGCATCATCGGCATTCCGTCGGCTCGCTCGCTGGCCGTCTCGCTTGCCGACTGGATTGACGCCGATACTGTTCCCGGCCTCGGCGGCGCCGAAGATCAAGCCTATGGCGGTTCAGGCGCAGCTTATCTGCCGGCCAACCAGCTCCTCGGCGACGTCAGCGAGCTGCGCACAATTCAGGGGTTTGACAGCGGTGTGATTTCTCGGCTTTCGAAACTCGCCTGTGTTCGTCCCAGCACCGCGCCAAACGCAATTTCCGTCAACACGCTTCGTCCTGATCAGGCTGCGCTGCTGTCAGCCGTTTTCGGTCCAGGGCTACCGCTGGCCTCGGCCGAAATGGCTATACGGATGCGTCCCCCGGGCGGCTGGCGCAATCTCGACAGCTTTTTCGCAGAGCCGCGACTATCTGGCATTGAGCTTAGCCCGGAGAGCCGCGCCATGTTCACATTAGTGTCACGTTGGTATGTGATCGGCGTACGGGTACAGTTCGCCGACACCGTCGAGACCAGCATTGCTCTGGTGGATACGACCAGCGGTCATGGGCGCATTGTGCGCCGGGTGTTTGGCGCTTCGACGAACGGTCTTTTGTGAGCCCCTCAGTGCTGGTCCTTGTTGCGGGAGATACGCTCGATGCGCCGCTAACCTGGATGCGGCTGCAGTCTGGCGTCGTCGTCGCGCAAGGCGTGGTCCACGATGGCGAAGCCGCAGCGGGATTGAGCGGCGACTGCATTCTGGTGTTGCCGGGATTCGAAGCCCAGCTCCGCGTGCTCGAAACACCAGCTCGCTCCGCTGTTCAGGCCAGAGCTGCCGCTGTCTATCTGTTCAAAGGCGCGCTTGCGACATCGGAAACGGACACTTGCGTTGCTGTGGGCGAGCCTGGCGATACCTCCGGAGCGCGCCTTGCCGCCGCCATCGCACGGCCACGTCTTTCGGCATGGCTTGCTCGCTGTGCGGAATCCCACCTAACCCCGCGCGCAATCTATCTCGATTGCGCGATCTGGCCCGTCGAACCCGGCACCGCCCACGTGATACGCTTGGGTAACCGCACACTCGTAGCCGCCGGCCTCTTGGGTGGCTTCACGATCGAATCCGATCTTGCTCCAGCACTACTGGGTCCCTGGCTCGCTCAACTTGGCGGCGCCATCTCGGTGCTACATCTCTTTGGGTGGACGCCGGACCAGCTAACTTTCTCTTCCAACGCGGCCACGCCCAGGTTGATGACCGGGGGCGTCGCCGACCCGCTGCATGTTCTTGCTGTCGCTGCTGCGGCGATGCCAACAAGGGCCCCCAATCTTGCACAGGACACCGCAGAGGCCGGCAAGGGCAGCAGATCCCAGCTTGCGCCGTTGATACTCGTTGCGTCGCTTGCCGCGATTGCCGGACTTACACAGATCGGTGTTACAGCGCTTGATGGCATGCGCGACGCGGAGGCCGCCCGCACGATTACCGCTGCAACCGAGACGGCCTTCCGCGCGGCTCGACCCGACGTAAAACGTATCACCAATCTGCGGGCGCAAGTCACTGCTGCGATCAATGGTGCAACCCGCATAACTGCCAACCCCGTGCTCATCGTCAGCCCCTCCGTCACCGATATGTTGGTGGAGCACCCCGACGTGCAGCTGGATGAAATTCGCCACGAGGCTCCGGGTCCAGCTGTGTCGCTCCGGTTCTCCAGCATGATGCCGGCCGAGCTGGACGCTGCTGTCGCTGCTTTGCGACAAACCTCTGGCCGGATCGACGTCGGGCCGATGCAGGCTATCGACGGCCGGTCTTCGGTCACGATCTCGATGGGCGCGTCATGATCGGCGCCGTCGCATCCTGGTTCCGCGCGCGCACGCCGCGTGAACAGCTGCTCCTGCAGATTGCTGCGTTTATCATTGTGATCGGCGGCGGGCTGACCTGGGGCTATCAGAGCGCAAACATCTATCGGGCCGAAGCTGCCGCTGATCTCGCGAGCGCCGTCCAGCTTCGTGACGATGTCGGCCGACTTGCTACTCTCAATGCAGGACCTGCGGCTGTGACTCCGGCCGCCTCAGACGGCACGCCCCGGGGCGCCGCCACTGCAATTGCCGACCAGTTCGGTCTTGCGCCATCCGCCATTGAACCTGATGGCCCCACCGGCGTCCGCATCTCCTTTGCTCCGGCGTCATCGCGCGCCATCTACAGTTGGATTGACGCGGTCGAGCGCGCTGGTCTTGTTGTCACGCGCATATCGATCGTTCGCGCGGGCGAGGGGGATCTCGTACAAGGTGACGCCAGCCTGACGGCGCGCAAGCCATGATCCGCTGGTGGCATATTGCACTGTTTGTCGTGGCGCTTGTTTGCGCGGCCGCAGCTTTCGCGCCAGCTCGTTTCTTTCTTCATCCTGTCAAGGATGGGCTGGTCTTCCAGGAAGCGCGTGGATCGGTCTGGGATGCGACATTGACCAAGGCGCGTATCGGTCGACTCGATGCTGGCGACATCAGCGTGAAAATCTCGCCGACCGATATCCTCTTCGGACGTCTCGTAGCAAACATCGCCTTCGATGGCGCTAATATCGCCGGTAACGCGCGATTGCAGATGGACATGGACAGCGCGCGACGCCTCACGACGACCGATCTGCGGATTATCGACTTTCCGAGCGCGGATAGCTTCGCTCTGGTGGGCGAGACGCGCCTGGCCAATGTGGATCTGACGCTGGACGATCGGGCCTGTCTTTCTGCGCAAGGCGTGCTTGAAAGTGATACGTTGATGCGCAGCGCCGAGGTGCTTGGAACAAATGGTCCGAGCCTGTCAGGCGTCGCCGTCTGTGCAGGTCCGGTCGGTCGGCTCATGCTGACAGGTGAGCGAGACGGCGACAGCGCGGAACTCGTTCTTGATCTTGCCGGAAATGGTGCGGCGCAGTGGTCTGCGATTTACCGCACCGGCAGGCCAGAGGTCGCCGGGCGCCTTGTTCTCCTCGGCTTTGAGCCGCAGGGTGAAACGGGCGCCTTTGGAAAAAGAGGAGCAGCCAGATGGCTTCCATTCTGAGACGGGTTATCCTTGCGGCTACGGCCGCGCTGGCGCTGGCAGGCGCCGCTGGCGCTCAGAGTGTCGGGGAAAAGGTCAGCCTCGGCGGGTTCGCACTGGAGGGCCTTGCGGCCCAGACACTGACGCCCGGTCGCTGTGGCCTGTTTCTGTGGAGCAAGACAGAGCGCCCCGTCTTTATCCTCTATGCAACGGAAAGCCCCGCCCAGGCGCTGGTGCGTATCGGTGGTCGAGACAGAAAGTTGTCGCGCAAGGCCACCTCGGGTGAGTCCTTACTCGGCCACTATGAGAAGCAGACCTTCACGGCTGACAAATACAGCCTCGACGTCGATCTCACCTATGTGCGCGACGGGAAGATGGTCGATGGCGCCATGATCGAGCGCGGCGTAATGCGCAGCCGCGACGCAAAGGGCGCTGTCACAGTCGTTCCCGTTGGCGGCATGATCGGATGCAAGCCCGCCTGAGAGCTCGCGGCACTCTCGGGTCGCCGCTACGCCCCAGAATCAATACAGGCTGGCGTACTGCTGCGGATTGAGATCCCAGCGGATCGAGACAGCCGCGCCTTGCACGGCCGTGCCCGTCGCGCGGAATTTCATCCCCTGAACAACTGACTTGGCCGATTGCTGGAAGGCTTCGGAGGAGCACGACACGATGCTCACTGAGCCCGGACGTCCCTGAGCGTCGATCGCGAAGGCAACGTCACACGTGCCATCGAGACCTTGGCGGGCAGCGATGTACGGATAGCGAAACTCGGCATGGGCCACTGGCGTGACCGCACTTTTGATCGAGATCGCATAGGGGGTTGGTTGGGATTTGGCGCTGTCGGCCAGAGCGGCCGGCGACACCATTGCGAAGGCGAGCGAGCAGATGACAGCGTTTTTCATGAAGCTTTTATGACAGCTACATGACACTTTGTCATCTGCCCTCAAGAAATTTTCACGACGGAGAGTTGTTGCGCCGCAGCAAGCTTCTGCATCTTCGTGCACGCGTGGCGCGGGAGCGTCATGGCGCATGGCTCTGCGGGCATTTAAACTTTCGACTGAGTTCAGGAGTGCTTGCCGTGAGATTGGACCAGATTGCCGGCACGTCCGATCGCATGCTGGCGCATTGCCCCGTCTGCCACGCGGATACACCGCTCGATCCCACCTTTTTTCTTCGACGCCGCGGCGACATCGAGATGAGCGCGCTTGCCAAAAGCCTGCATTGCGCAAAGTGCGGTGCTGAGGGAGTTCAACTGACTCCGGTTCACGACAGGTACTGATTGCCTGGCGACAGATGCTCCATTCAGCGAATCCGAAATTCTTTCATGCGAGCAGGGGCGTGAAATGGTTTCGGGACCACAGGTGCTAGCGCATCGCACCGTCGATCTGAGCTAGGATTTCCCATGCGTGGATAGAGGGGGCAAGGATCGAAGGCCACCTTTCCGAACGGTAAGCGACTGCCGTTCTCTCCCTGTCGTTTGAAAAAAAACGTCTCGCCTATCCTAGCAGGTGCAGTCGGATGGGGCGCGCCGTCAACGACTGCCGGAGGTGTTGGCAGCGCGCGCCTACCACGTCCACGCGTAGATCCTGCTCATCGGTTTTTGAGATTCCCACGTCGCGACCCACGATGAGTCCTCGGGCTGCAATCATGTCATGCGCGTAGTGTGTTAGTCGCCTTGCAACTTGGCGGCGCCGCTCGACGGCGGGTTTCGCGCTGCTGCCTGTTCTTTTGCTGGCCGTCCTGACGGTTGGCGGATGCGGACCGGTCTCCGCAAGTTGTCTCCTGTTTCCCGCAGTAGCAGAGCGAGTTGCTCAGTTCGTTTCAGAGTGGGGGGCGTGATGGACCGCCTCAAGGGACGACGGGCCCCACCATTTTTTTGGCGGTAGGACCAAAAAAATCGTGACCCCCATCGCCGCTGCGCGGTCGCGCCTGGGCGCGATCCCTTGACCCGCTCCATCACACCCGCCCGCCGACATCGTCCTTCAAACATAGGAGACGACGATGTTCACGAAGACCTTCACGATCGAGCGCCACATCGAGGAGCTGCGCGCCGAACTGCGGGCGACGAATGACGCTGAGGAGCGGCGCGAGATCCGGGTTGAGTTGGACGCCATGCTGCACCTTGCCGGCGATCTCGACCGGGAAAGCGAGGCAGCGATCTGACGAATTTGGCGGGAGCGGCTCATGTCGCTCTCGTCTCATTCGATCTCGGTCATCCCCAGGTGCGATGATGTTCGAGGAGTGATCTCTGGCGCGTGAGGTTTAACACGTTGAGAGGCACGAGAGGGCGGTGGAGGGGTGGATGCAGTGGAATGCAAGATAAAGCACCTACGGTGCGTCGGGCCGTAAGGCCCTGTCTGCACATAGTTCTGTACACGGTGGATTAGCGTGAGGCGTGCAGTGCACGCTCTGCGCTTCGTTGAGTGGGTGCAAGCGCTGGAATTCATCGCGCTGGTGGCGATGATGATCATCACCATGACGAAGCGTGAGAACGAATTCGAACCGAGGCTCGGTAAGCCTCCCGCCGATCAGGCGCCGAAGGTGAAGGGCGTGCGCGCAGTCGCACGACAGGTCTCGCCACGGCGCCAGTCGTCAGGCAAGGCGTCGGGATCGAAGCCGCGTCAGCCCAGCATCCGCGCGCACTTTGCACCGGGCTCGAAGGCCCGCGCGCGACCGGTGTCCGCAACGTCACGGCGGGTCGTGGTGAAGGTGTGCTATGCCGCCAATGCCGGCGGCAAGGTGGCGTCCCTGAAGGCCCATGTCGCCTATCTCTCGCGAGAAGCGGCCGGACGGGCGCAGGCGGCGGCGGTCACGGCAGCGGAGCCGACGCCGGCGCATGATCCGACCCAGGCGATCGACTATCTCTCGCGTGAAGGGGAGGTGGGCGCGCCTACCTACGACTTCTACGATCGGGCGAGTTCCACCGTGGATGCGAAAGCGGTGACCCAGGGCTGGGTGGGCGATCCGCGTCACTTCCGGATGATTGTCAGCGCCGAGGACGGCGAGGCGCTGGGAGACCTGAAGCCGTTCATCCGGGAAGTGATGGCGGGGCTGGAGACCAAGCTTGGAGCCAGGCTGGAATGGCTGGCGGTCAACCACCACGACACCGACAATCCTCACACCCATGTCCTGATCCGGGGACGGCGACCCGACGGGCAGGAGCTGTTCATCCCGTCTCGCCTTATCTCATCCGGCATCCGGGAGCATGCCCAGGAGATCGTCACCCGCGTGCTGGGGCCGCGCCTCGCCCCCGAGATCGAGCAGTCCCGGTTCAACGACATAAGCCTCAAGGCGCCAACGCCGCTCGATCGGGAGCTGCTGCAGGCGGCGAAGGCTGGGCCGTTCCATCCGGCGCGTGCAGACCTTGCTGCCCGTCTCGAGCGGCTGGAAAGCTGGGATCTCGCAGGCCGGGCCACGGACGGATGGCGGCTCGCGCCTGGCCTCGTTCAAAGCCTGCGAGCGATGGCCGACCACGACGACATCGCCCGCGCCATTGCGCCGAAAGTCCAGGGTCGGCTGCCGCAGCTTCTTCTGGGCGCCGACCATACGACGCCGGTCATGGGTGAGCTGCTGCACTATGGCCCGACGGACGATTTCGGCGACCGGTTCGTCGCCGTCATCGAGACCGGGGCAGGGGAGCTTCGCTATGCAAAGTTCGAGCGGCCGCAGGACCTGGCCGTGCTTGCTGACATCCAGCCTGGCTCAATGGTGACGTTCGAGCCCAATGAGCCGACGCTCCGTCCAGCTGACATTGCTGTGGCGCGGGTCGCGGACCAGACGGGCGGGGTCTACTCGGTTGCAGCCCATGCCAGCCTCGAGCCCTATGCGGACCGCGGGGTCATGGAGGCGAACATCCGCCGGCTTGAGAACATGCGGCGGCTGGGCCTTGTCGAAGGCCTTGGCAATGGCGCGTTCCATGTCGGCGATCACGTCACCGCGGCCCTGGCGTTCGAGGAGAAGCTGGTGCGCCGTGCGCCATTCTCGGCTCAGGTTGCGAGTTACTGGTCGTTGGGCGAGCAGATTGAGGCGATAGGCCCCACGCATCTTGATCACGTGCTTGCGGGGGAAGCCTCCGGCCCGACGGGAGAAAGCAAGGTCGCGCGGGAGTTCGAGCAGGCCCTGCAACAGCGACGGCTGTTTCTGATCGAGCAGGGATGGATGGAGGCGCACGAGCCGGGACCATCGCGACAGATGCTCCAGCGCATGGCGCAGTTCGAGCTCACGACGCAGGCAAGCGCGCTACGGGAGGAGCTGGGTATTCCGGTTCTGACCTATGACGCGCATCGCGTCTCCGGCATCTATGCGCGGCGCATCGACATGGCGCAGGGAAGGATGGCGCTCATTGTCGGCGAACGGCAGGCCAATCTTGTTCCCTGGCGGCCGCCACTCGAGCGGTTCGCCGGGCGCGAGGTTGTGGGCGTACTGCGCCAGCAGAGCATGTCGTGGAGTCTGCAGCGCGGAATGGGGCTGGGCTTGGGTATTGGATGACCGATCGAACTTGCCGCAAGTCTCAGTTCCTCGCCGGTTCGCCTGGTCGTGACCATCTCGCAACGTGGATCCAACGTGCTTTCTTCCGTTGGATGAAAGTGGTGGAGGATGTCGCAAGGCTTGTGGATGAATGGCGGTGCGAAAGGACGACCTGCGAATGTCGCGTGCACAACGTAGCAAGACCCCAAGAGCAGCTGGCGTAAAGAGCCAGCTGGATCTCTTCAGTGTTTCGCTTGATGCCAACACGAGGGCCCCAGAGCCAGTCGCGACCCGCTCCGCTGCCGACGAATCTCGCCAGGTGATTTCGCCGAACGCGGCAAGTAAGTTTGATCGCTTCGCGAAGCCAGCTGCTGCCGCCCCGGTTAAAATGCTGGACCAAGTAGTGACGCGATCGCCCCAGAATGCTCATCCACCGATGCCCAAGCTGAGCTTAACCTCACCCGCTCAGCCCTCTGGAGCTCAGCACTTGCCCGACTTCACTGGCGACCCGATGGCTCCCCGGCATGGCGCGCTGTTGGATGTGCGTCAGGCTGCAGCGTGGCTTGGCCTGTCAAAGTCGACGCTCGATAAGATGCGCTGTTACGGGATCGGACCCAGATTTATTCGGGCGACATCCCGTGCGATCCGCTATGACCCGCGCGACCTCCATGACTTTGCGGCCGCTCGGCGACAAGCGACGTCTGAACTAAGTTGAAGAGCAATTCTGGGTCTCTGCCGACCCCCGCTTCCCCAGCACCATTCCGGAAGCTCAGCAGCCAACATCCGGGCATACGATCCAACACAGTACGACGCGATAAGCGCATCAATCTGGGTGCGTCGGGATATTCTACATAACCTTCCGATTATCTAGAAACTTCCGAAGCCTGGTTTTTAGCTAAGCAATTGATTTGATTGGCGCGCCCGAAGAGATTCGAACTCCTGACCCCCAGATTCGTAGTCTGGTGCTCTATCCAGCTGAGCTACGGGCGCGGCCTGTCGATGGAGGGCGGGTTGTATAGTCGGCCCGGTCGGTACGCAAGGGGGATCGAAACGTTCGGGAAAGCGACGATTTTCTTGGGAAATCTAGCTGTTTAGCGAGCGGATAGCTCGGCGCTGATCTTCTGCATGTTCTCGGCGTTGAGGCCGGCGTCGATCGCCATTGGGTTCTTGGCCAGCGCAGTCAGAGGGGTTTCGGCCGGCACCAGCCCCTCGGCCTGGCCTGAGACGAAGAACTCCACCACCGTGGGGGCGTACTTCGCGATGACGTCCTTGGCCCTGGGGTCGGCCAGCAAGGTCTTGATTCCGGTATCGACGGAAAGGGCGGAACTGGCAGAGGCCGAAACAGGTGTTTCAGCCGGCGGCTGGGCGACAGCCGGCGGTCCCGCCAGCAGGGCGGCAAGCATGGCGGACGAGACAAGCTTCTGCATCGGGTCGTCCTTTGCGGCGTCACACGGGGTGAGCAGTCGGTTGGACGCTCGCGCCAGCCGAAATCTCCGCGCTACCCATTTTAGGTTTTCATGAGTTTGTCCGCGAGCGCGCAGCTGCGCCTCGCGCGTATCGGTTTTGCAGGTAAACCTGCTGTCACACGAATGATTGACCGTTATTCGCCGTCCGAAACGTCAACGCCAGCGAAGATCGGCAGCTCGACCGGATGCGGCCGTCCCTCACGTTCGAGCTCTCGCGCCCCCGCGAGAATGGCGGGCAGGGCGTAGTTCCCCTCATGGCACGCGTATTCGTAGACCGGCTTGGCCGAGACGCGCAGCGACATCTCCCCGCCCCACGGCTCGGTGTAGAGGACCGGATCGTCCACGCGGAACTCGTAGTACAGTTCGTCGTCTGACCAGCGCGTATAGCGCTCCGTCACGCGGCCCGTGGGAGAGATGTAGGACCGCTGCTTTGGATGCGAGTTGATGGTCTCGACCACCAGCGTGTTGCCCTCATACCAGCCGACGCTGTCGCCGCCCCATTTCGGAATGTTGGTCGGTCCGTGCTTGCCGCCGATCGGGATCACGCGCACGTCGTGGATCATCTCGGTCAGGATCATCACCGATCCCGGCGTCTGAACGATCTGGTACGTGTTGTTGTACATCCCGTTGTTCATCACGGGGCCTGCGCCGCCGGTGAAGCTCATGATGCAGCGTTCAGACAACGGGCGAATTTCGAAATCGTCGAACGAGTTCGTGCGGGTATTGGCGCGCATGCCAGCGTCGGAATAGGGGATGCGACCATCCTTGGGATATGTGATCCAGGACGAGCGATACTCACCCTTCACCTTCGCATAGCTTTCGCCGGGGTCCATCCAGAACCGGTTGTAGGCGCGGGAGGCGTTGCCGTCCGAGAGCAGTTTTTTCGAGGAGGCCTCGTCGACTTTCGACGCGCCCGCCTCTTCGCGCTGGGCCCCCGAATAAACGTTGTGACGCGTGAGCTTCTCAGCATCGGCTTCGCTCAGCACAAGGCCATCAGCGCCGGCAGGACGCTGCATCGCAGTTAGCGATGTATTGCTCCAGAAGCCGCCAAGGTCTGGCGTGCCCCAGCTTGTCTGCGGCGGGACATAACCTGCGGACGCCTGCGCAAAACACGCCGGTGTGCTGATGCACGTGCTGGCGAGCGCCAACGCAACGATCATTCGGGTTCGCATATTTCTCTCCCTCGATCTTGATGAGCGGCGTCCGACTTATGGCGTCGGATTGCGGCTGCTACGTCCAGACGCCATGATGTCTGCGAAGTATTTCATGGCCGCCGGCAGCTCTGTCACGTCCAGCACTGCATCCTTGTTGGCGTCGATTTCATCGAAGTGCGGACCAACAGCCGCATCGACGCGTCCGTGCAACTCGTTGCGCTGCACCTTGTCGTCGAGGTTGGTATCCAGCGCGCCCATCAGGCGGCGCGGCATCTTCATCATCTCTGGCGTCGCGTCGGCCGGATGCGCCACCGTCTCGTCGGCCCATTGGTAATACAGCGACGTGTAGTGCATCTCCTCCCACGATTGCGGCCCCCACACGATCGTCTTGGTCGGATCGGGGTTGGCGGGATTGCGGACGGAGTTGTCGTACCAGTAAGTCGCGACAATCTTCGATCCGGCGGGAATTTTCACAGGATCGGTGAAGCCGTACGTGCGCTGCCAGTTGAAATCATAGCGCGGCAGGCTGATCAGCATCTCGCGACTGCCATCGGGGCGCACGAGCTCCAGACTGCCGGCGCGGCCGCGATAGTGCGTGTGCAGGAACACGGACGAGAGCAGGGCGTCCTTCGGGAAGGTCGTGTAGGCGACTTCCTTGTGGTTGTCCTTGCCCGGCGGAATCTCGATCAGATTGTTGGCGATCACGAGGTGCCGCATGATCCGCTCGGGCTCCTGGCCCTTCGGATAGAAATAGAAACCGATCTTCGACTTATCGACCGCTTCCTTGCCATAGGGCGTGTAGTGCATCTGGAAGCCCATGCCGCCGCCTGCGGGCAGCATGATGCCGACTTTCTCGGGCAATGACAGCGACTCGCCGCCCACCGCATATTCACCGTAGGACGCTTCCCATTGCATCGTGGAAGCAGCGCCCGACGTGCCGAGCTTCGACATGTAGCCGGACAGGATGTGATGTGTCGCCTGCCGATCACCGGGCAGCAGCGTCGCTGCCTTCACCCAGCGCGCTTCGGTCTGCGGGTTTGCAGCGACGGGATACTGATAGTCGACCACGCCAGACGCCGGCACGTTGTAGGACGGGACATCGATCACAAGATCCGGCTTGCCCAACGGCCAATCCGGCGCCGTGTGCACCGTCGCCGCCAGCGGATCCTCGCCTTCGCCGCGCGGGGCGCCGGCTTCGATCCAGTGAACGATGTTGCGCACCTGGTCGGGTGACAGGCTGCCATCATGCTCGAACTTGCCGATGGTCGGGTCCGGATGCCACGGCGGCATGGTGCGTGTGCGGATCGCCTCGCGGATCATCGGTGCGAAAGCTTTCACGGCCTTGTAGTCCGACATGGCAAACGGGCCGATGCCGCCGGTCTGGTGGCAGGCGACGCACTTCGCTTCCAGGACCGGCGCGATGTCTTTGGCGTAGGAGATCGATGCATGCATGGCGCGGCGATCGCGCTCGGGGAAGACGATCGGCATGCCTTTTCCGTTCACGCTTGCGGATGCCACTGCGCGCCCAGCAAGCACGTCCTTCAGCGCGTTGGCGAGATGGCCGCTTGCTTTTGCGTTGGCGCCGCTGGCGTCGACCGGGCCGTGATACAGGATCTTCAGCGTCTTCGGCTCGATCACGAACGCTTCGCCAGCATAGCTCGCGCCCAGCTGCTCGCCTGCGAGCTGCAAGTCATCGTGCAGGATCAGGACGTTGATCTTCTGTGCGGTTGCCTCCGCTGTGATTTCCGCGCGCGTTTTCGCGGTGGAGTTCAGCATCAGGAAGGCCACATCCGGATGGCTGGCCTGCAGGGTGTTCAAGGCAGCCGCCGCCTTGCGCGAACCTGCATCGCCATTCACCTGCGTCACAAGCACGATGGCCTTCACATCGACCAACCGCCGTAGATCCTGCGCGAAGCCGTAGTTGTCGTTGAGACGGAAGTTATCCGCGCGTGCCG